>JBEBAJ010000128.1:0-7345 GCA_041158965.1 Pseudomonadota bacterium
CACCTTGCGCAACCGCAACCTCAAGAAAGACCAGTTCATTCTGGATGCCGATTTCACACCGTCGGGCGTGGCCCGCATCGGTGCCTTGCAGGCGCGTGAACGCCACGCGTATATCAAGCCATGAAGGCGGCGCCCCGAGCCAGGCTCAAACGGCCAGCGCCTTCAGCGCATGAAGTCGAGCAGGGCTTGTGCGGTGAGGTCGGGCTGTTCTTCCGGAATATAGTGGCCCGATGGCACAGCCCTGTAGGTCACCTGGCCTGAGCACTGGGCCTGCCACAACGCGGCCGAGTCAAACAGTTTGTGCACCACGCCGCGTTCGCCGCACATCACCAGCAGGTCACAGGCGATTTTTTCGCCTCTGGCGCGCGATTCTCGGTCGTGGACCAAGTCGATGCCCGCGCTGGCGCGGTAATCTTCGGCTTTCGCATGAACCGCGGCTCGCCAGCCTTTTTCATTGAGTTCGGGGGCACTGATGCACCGCACATATTCGGCCATGGCCTCGGGCTCGAAGAATGACCCGCCATTGCTGCCCCAACCCTTCATTTTCAAGCGCAAATAGGCCTGCGGGTCGCCACCGATCATCACTTCGGGCACGGGCGCGGGCTGGATCAGGTGAAACCAATGGTAGTAGGCGTTGGCGAACTCAAAATTGGTGCCGTTGTACATGTCTAAAGTGGGCGCAATATCGAGCACGCAGGCCTTGCGAACCCTGCCGGGGTGATCCAGCGCCAAACGGTGCGATACCCGCCCCCCCCGGTCGTGCCCGCAGAGGTAGAAATCGGACACCCCCAGCAGGTCGAGCAAGTCGATGATTTCTTGTGCCATGGCGCGCTTGCTGTAGTTGGCATGGTCGGGCTCACCCAATTCGCAGGACGATTCGCCATAACCGCGCAAGTCGGGCATCACCAGGCGATAGTGCGGGCGAAGTTGTTGTGCGACCCGGTGCCACAGCACATGGGTTTCAGGGAACCCATGCAACAACACCAACACGGGGCGCTGTGGATGCGCTTCCCAATCGGCACGCTGGGTGACGCGATAGCGCACCGGACGGCCCTTGATTTGGATTTTGTGCAGGTCAAACCCTTGGAACCAAGCCATGTCAGCCTCCATGTTTCGATCAAGCGATGATAGCCTCAGCTCAGGATTTCCAGCAGCCGATCCAGTCCGCCGCTTTCTATGGACACCATGGCCTGCTCGCGAACTTTGGGTTTGGCATGATAGGCAACCGACCAGCCCCCCGCTTGGGCGCAGGCCTGCATCATGGGCAGATCATTGGCCCCGTCGCCCATGGCGATGGCACGGTCCGGGCCTATGCCCAGGCTGGCGCAAGTTTGCAGGAGCATGCGTTTTTTTTCCTCGCCGTCACAAATATCGCCCCAGCTCTGATCGACCATGCGCCCTGTGAGGTGGTCATCGATGATTTCAAAGACATTGCTGCGGGTGTAATCGACGCCCAGCTCATCGCGCACCCGGTCGGTGAAGTAGGTGAATCCCCCGCTGACCAGCAGCACTTTCAGGCCCGCCGACTTGCAGGCCGCCACCAATTCGCGTGCGCCGGGGTTGAGCTTCAGTCGCTGTGCATAGACCTCTTGCAAGGCGCTGGCAGGGACGCCACGCAACAGGGCCACCCGGCGGCGCAGGCTTTCTTTGTAGTCGCTGATCTCACCCCGCATGGCCGCTTCGGTGATGGCCGCCACTTCGGCCTTGCGGCCCGCCGCATCGGCCACTTCATCGATGCACTCAATATTGATGAGCGTCGAATCCATGTCAAAGGCAATCAGGCCGAAGTCGCGCAAAGGGCGCGGCGCGTGGATGCCCCGCAAAGTCAGGCCGGGCCGGGGTTGGAGCGTCATGCGGGTTCCTTCAATAGGGGCTGACCCAATTGGCGAATGACATCGCGCACCAATTGGGCCCTTTGCTTGACATCGGGCAACTCACGTTCGATGCGCAATTTGTCATTGCCCGCCAGGCGGATGTGGCGGTTTTTCTGCACCATCTCGATGATGCGCGCACCATCGACCGGGGCATGGGGACGGAAAGTGATGTGGGTCACGCCGGGGGCGGCGTCCACCTTGGCCACGCCATAGGGTTTGGCCTGGACTCGCAGGCGATGCACATCGATCAGGGTCTGGGTGGCGGTCGGGGGCTTGCCGAAACGATCGACGATTTCCTCCAGCAACTGATCGACCTGGGCGGTATTTTGTGCCATGGCCAGTTTTTTGTAGAACGACAGCCTGAGGTGCACATCGCCACAATAATCGTCGGGCAGCAGGGCCGGGGCATGCAGATTGATTTCGGTGGCGGCCTGCATGGGGGCCATCAGATCGGGCTCTTGGCCGCTCTTGAGGCAGCGGACTGCCTCGGCGAGCATCTCGTTATAGAGCTGAAAGCCCACTTCCATCATGTCGCCGCTCTGGTTTTCACCCAGAACCTCACCCGCCCCGCGAATTTCCAGATCGTGCATGGCCAGGTAAAAGCCCGAACCCAGTTCTTCCATTTGCTGAATCGCCTCCAGCCTTTGTTGGGCTTGCTTGGTCAGCCCTTCGGTGTCCGGGACCATCAGGTAGGCATAGGCTTGGTGGTGGCTGCGCCCGACGCGGCCACGCAGCTGGTGCAACTGGGCCAGACCGAATTTGTCGGCGCGGCTGATCAGGATGGTGTTGGCGGTGGGCACATCGATGCCGGTCTCGATGATGGTCGAGCACAGCAGCACATTGAAGCGTTGCGCCACAAAATCGCGCATCACCCGCTCCAGCTCACGCTCGGGCATCTGGCCGTGGGCGATGGCGATGCGCGCCTCGGGCAAAATTTCCTCCAGCCGTGCTTTGCGGTTTTCGATGGTCTCTACTTCGTTGTGCAAAAAATAACACTGGCCCCCGCGTTTGATTTCGCGCAGCACCGCTTCCCGGATGACGCCTGTTCCCTCGGTGCGGACGAAGGTTTTGATGGCCAGGCGTCGCTGCGGCGCGGTGGCGATGACGCTGAGGTCGCGCAAACCCTCCAGCGCCATGCCCAAAGTGCGCGGAATGGGGGTGGCGGTCAAGGTCAGCACGTCGACTTCGGCACGCATGGCTTTCATGGCTTCTTTGTGGCGCACACCAAAGCGGTGTTCTTCGTCAATGATGAGCAGGCCGAGGTTTTTGAACTGCACTGACTCACTGAGCAGCTTGTGCGTGCCGACCACGATGTCGATCTGTCCCTCGGCCAAGCCGCGCACCGAAGCGGCGATTTCCTTGGCGGTGCGAAAGCGGCTCATCTCGGCAATGCGCACCGGCCACTTGGCAAAGCGGTCGGTCAGGGTTTGGTAGTGTTGCTCGGCCAGCAAGGTGGTCGGCGCCAAAAAGGCCACTTGTTTGCCGCCATTGACGGCCACAAAAGCGGCGCGCAAGGCGACCTCGGTTTTGCCGAAGCCGACATCGCCGCAGACCAGGCGGTCCATGGGCCTTGGGCTGATCAGGTCTTGAATCACCGCATGGATGGCGGCGCGCTGATCGGCTGTTTCCTCAAAGCCGAAATCATTGGCAAAGGTTTCATAGTCTTGCTCGGGGAAGCGGAATGCATGGCCGGTGCGGGCCGCCCGGCGGGCATACAGGTTGAGCAACTCTGCGGCGGCGTCGCGCACTTGTTCGGCCGCCTTGCGCCGAGCCTTCTCCCATTGGCCGGAACCCAGCCGGTGCAGAGGGGCTTCCTCGGCACTCACCCCGGTGTAGCGGCTGATCAGGTGCAATTGGCTGACGGGCACATAAAGCACCGCCTGTTGGGCGTACTCGAGGTGAAGGAATTCTTGCAGGGCGGGTTCGCCTGCGGGGCCGCGGTCGCCCATGTCCAGATTGACCAGCCCGCGATAGCGGCCTATGCCATGGGCACTGTGCACCACGGGGTCGCCGACCTTCAATTCGGCCAGGTCTTTGATCAGTGCTTCAACATCGCTGACCTGTTCCTGTTTTTTCTTGCGCCGAGTGGCGGGCGAGGCGGCAAACAACTCGGTCTCGGTCAGCCAGGCCAGGCCGGCGGCCTCTTGGATGAAGCCCGCTTGAATGGGGCCGGTGAGCAGGGCCAGCGGTGCGTCGCTGGCCAGAAATTCCTCCAGCCCATCGAGCACGGGCATCGAGAGGCCGCTGGCAGCCAAAAAATCATGCAGACTCTCGCGGCGGCCATCGCTTTCGGCCAGAATCGCCACCCGATGGCTTAGGCGGCTGAGGTGATCCTTCAACCGTGCCAATGGTTCATCGCCGCCGCGCTCGGCGTGTACATCGGGCCAAGCCTGGGCCCAAGCGGGCGGCCCTTTGTCTGTGCCCGCCGTCTGTTCGGCAGGGCGCAATGAGAATTGAGCCAGCGGTTTGGCCTGGGCGTAAAACTGTTCGGTCGATAAAAACAGATGCGAAGGAGCCAGCACTGGACGATCAGGGTCACCTTGGGCCAGGCGGTAGCGATCTTGCGCATCTTGCCAAAAGGCATTCATGGCGGGTTCGAGGTCGCCGTGCAAGACCAGGGTCGGTTGTTCGCCCAAATAGTCAAACACCGTCGCCGTTTGGTCAAAAAACAGCGGCAGGTAGTATTCGATGCCCGCGGTGGCCACCCCTAGCCCCATGTCTTTGTAAATCCGGCTGCGCGTCGGGTCGCCTTCGAGCATTTCGCGCCAGCGTTGGCGGAATTTTTGCTGGCCGCTTTCGTCCAGAGGGAATTCGCGCCCGGGCAGCATGCGAACTTCAGGCACCGGATACAAACTGCGCTGGCTGTCAGGGTCAAAAGTGCGGATCGAATCGATCTCCTGGTCCCACAGGTCGACCCGAAACGGCATGCTGGCCCCCATGGGGAACAAATCAATCAGCCCACCCCGCACCGCATATTCGCCCGGGCTGACCACCTGGGTGACATGCTGATAACCGGCCAAGGTCAATTGAGCGCGCAATTGGGCTTCATCGAGCTTTTGCTTGACCTTGAAATGAAAGGTGTAACCGGCCAAAAACGAGGGCGGCGCGACCCGGTACAGGGCGGTCGAGGCAGGAATCAGCACCAGATCTGCCTCGCCACGAGAGATGCGCCACAAGGTCGCGAGTCGCTCGCTGATCAGGTCCTGGTGGGGAGAAAATGCGTCGTAGGGCAGGGTCTCCCAATCGGGGAACAGCACCACGCGCAGGTCGGGCGCAAAAAAAGGCAACTCTTCCATCAAGCGCTGGGCATCACGGGCGTCCGCCGTGACGATGGCCATGCGGCGCCCATTCACGCATTCGCGCTGGGCCAATCGGGCCAACAGCAAGGCGTCGGCCGAACCCACGGGCCGTGGCCAGGCATAGCGCTGGCCCGCGCTCAAGGGGGGCAGGGGAACGGTGGCGTCAAAATCGGACATGGTCAAATGCAAAAGCCCCCGTTTCAAAAAAAGGGGGGGCATGGGCCACATTGTAGGTCCACTGCCCACCCGCAGGCGCACGCCTACAATGAAGCCATGAGTGCCCCACGACTTCATCTATTGATCCCGGCTGCGGGCGTGGGGGCGCGCGCCGAAACGGCGCAACCCAAGCAATACCAAGCCCTGGCCGGACAGGCCATGGTGCTGCACACCTTGCTCGCCCTGAGCCGTGTATCTGGCATCGATGGCCTGCATGTGGTGGTCAGCCCTGGCGACACGCACATGGCCCAATTGCTATCGACTCAACCCGCTTTGCATTCGGTGCGTGTTTGGCCGGTGGGGGGGGACACCCGGGCTGCCAGCGTGGCGGGGGGGCTGGCCGCCTTGGTCAACGCCGGGGCGCAAGACCACGATTGGGTTCTGGTGCACGATGCCGCCCGCTGCCTGATACAGCCGGCCTGGGTCGAACGCCTGATCGAGGCCTGTCGTGACGATGAGGTCGGCGGGATTTTGGCCTTGCCCCTGGCCGACACCTTGAAACAGGCCGATGCCGATGCAAGAGTGCGCTGCACCTTGTCGCGCGATGACAAATGGCTGGCTCAAACCCCCCAAATGTTTCGATTGGGGCTGTTGCAGCGGGCCTTGCGGCAAACCGGCGTCGGCGTCACCGACGAAGCCAGCGCGATCGAGGCCCTGGGCCTCAAGCCCATGCTGGTGCCGGGCAATGCCCTGAATCTCAAAGTGACCTACCCCGAAGACCTGATGCTGGCAGAAACGCTGCTGTCGGCGCGAATCATGGAGAAGCACACATGACCCTCAATTGGCGCATAGGCGAAGGCTGGGATATTCACGCGCTGGTTCCGGGGCGCTCTCTGGTCTTGGGCGGGGTTCACATCGATCACCCCAAAGGCTTGTTGGGCCACTCAGATGCCGACGCCCTGACCCATGCCGTGATCGATGCCTTGCTGGGGGCGGCTGGCATGGGCGATATCGGCCGCATGTTCCCCGACACCGACCCCCGCCATGCGGGGGCCGACTCGATGCAGCTGTTGACCGAAGCCGTCGCCCGCTTGCGTGCCGCTGGCTGGCAGGTGGGCAATGTGGACGCGACTGTGGTGGCGCAAGAACCCCGCCTGGCTGGGCACATGGCCGCCATGGCGGTCCGTTTGGCCCAGGCCCTGGGTGTCGACTCTGCGCAAGTGAATGTGAAGGCCAAAACCGCTGAAAAACTCGGCCCGGTGGGCCAAGGCCAGGCCATAGAAACCCGCGCCGTGGCCCTGATTCATCGCTGATTCAGCGCGGCTTTATCGAGCCACGCCTGCGGGGCAATGGGGGTTAGCGGCCTTCGGTCTGGCGCGGGTGGGCCGACAGCAAGTGCCAGGCGGTTTGTTCAAGCTGTCCCTGGCCCTGACTGGACAAGCGCCGCAGGCATTGAATCAGCCGGTGCTCGCGCTCAGAGAGCACCATGCCGGGTTCTCGTTCGGCGACGGCCCCGGCCTGGTAAAAATGGCCATACATCAGTTGGTGGGGTGCCACACCGAGGCATTTGGCCAGCGCCAGCAGTCGATGGGGTCGCGGCAGGTACTCGCCCCGCAACCAGCTGCGTGCGGTGTACAAGCTGATGGCCTCTTCGCCGTGCACCTTGTTGAACTCACGCATCAGCACGCTGGGGATGGGGCGCCAATGCCGCGCAAGCATGGCACTGCCCAGGCGCAAACCGAAGTCGCGGGCCAGGGCAGGGTGAGAAGACGGCAGGGCAGTCCGACGCATCGGGTCATGCTAAACCCAAACCAGTCAGGGCAAAGGCCGAAAGCGGCTTTTGGTGCATGCCTCACAGACGCAATACCTAGGGAAGCTCTGCAAAACCCCATGCGTCGTTTCATCCCAAACTCGGGTGCCCTGCTTCGTTGGATTTCTTGCAGAGATATCCCGATATCTGCTTCGAAATCCGCCTTGCATGGCATCCCGATTTTGGGCGAAACTTGCACGCAGCGA
>JBEBAJ010000129.1:0-7325 GCA_041158965.1 Pseudomonadota bacterium
TTCTGAATTTTTGTGAACGTTCACATACGAGGGATGACCCAAGCGTTCAACACAGAGGCACAGAAAACGCGGGGATAAATAACAGGCGGTCAGCCCTCAGCGAGCGCTAAGCCCCTGATGCATCAGCGTTTGAGGCAGCAAACAAAATGTGCACAGTGAAAGTTAAATTTCACCATAAGTTTCTGGGGGCGAAAAAAATGGGGGCCAGTCCCCCATTTCCTATTCATACACCCACTCACGCCACAGCCAAAAAATCCTCCACAAATGCGGTGCTCGGCTGGCCCTGCACCTCGACAGGCGTGCCAACCTGCTCAATCCGGCCCTGATTCATCACCACCACCCGATCCGACACCTCCAGCGCCTCATCCTGGTCGTGCGTCACCAAAATGCTGGTGATGTGCAGCGCCTCATGCAGCTGGCGCAACCACAGCCGCAGTTCCTTGCGCACCTTGGTGTCCAGCGCCCCAAAAGGCTCATCCAGCAACAAGACCTTGGGCTGCGTGGCCAGCGCCCGGGCCAGCGCCACGCGTTGGCGTTGCCCACCCGAGAGCTGCGCCGGATGCCGGTTCTCCAGGCCCGACAGCTGCACCATATCCAGCAACTCATGCACTCGGTTGGCCATCGCAGTCGGGCTCAGACGCTCATGGCGCGGCTTCATGCGCAAGCCAAAAGCCACATTGTCAAATACCCGCATGTGCTTAAAAAGCGCATAGTGCTGAAACACAAACCCCACCCCACGCTCACGCGCGTGCATCGAGGTGATGTCTCGCCCGTCAAACCCGATCTGCCCGCTGTCGGGCACCTCCAGCCCGGCGATGATCCTCAGCAGCGTCGTTTTGCCGCAGCCCGAAGGCCCCAGCAGCGACACCAGCTCACCGGTTTTGATTTGCATATCTATCCCATGCAACACCGGCTGGTCATCAAAAGACTTTCTGATTTGCTTCAATGAAATGCTCATTTCAGGCCTTGTAAAGTGGCGTGGATGACCACGGGTTGGAGGGGGTTGGGGGCATGGCTTGCCCCCTCATCGGCGCTGGCACGGGGCTCACGCCCCAGCTGCCACTCGGCCAGCGACTTCAGCGCCAGCGTCAGCAGCGCCAACAGCGCCAACATCGAAGCCACCGCGAAAGCCGCCACCGACTGATACTCGTTGTACAAAATCTCGACCTGCAAAGGCATGGTGTTGGTTTGCCCCCGGATGTGGCCTGACACCACCGACACCGCCCCAAACTCGCCCATGGCGCGCGCATTGCACAAAATGATGCCGCTCAGCAGGCCCCAGCGTATATTGGGCAAGGTCACGTGCCAAAAGGCCTGCCAGCCCGTGGCCCCCAGCACCAAGGCGGCCTGTTCTTCGTCAGAGCCTTGCTGCTGCATCAGCGGAATCAACTCACGCGCGACATAGGGGAAAGTCACAAACACGGTGGCCAGCACAATGCCAGGCACCGCAAAAATGATCTGTATATCGTGCGCCCGCAGCCACGGCCCCAGCCACCCCTGCGCCCCAAACAGCAACACATAAATCAGCCCCGCCACCACCGGCGAGACCGAAAACGGCAAATCAATCAAAGACACCAGCAGCGACTTGCCACGAAACTCAAATTTGGCCACCGCCCACGCCGCCGCCACACCAAACACCACATTAAAGGGTACGGCAATGGCCGCCACCACCAGGGTCAGCCGGATGGCCGCCCAGGCATCGGGGTCGCGCAAAGCCTCGACATAAGCGTCCCACCCCGAAGCCAGGGCCTGGGTCAGCACCGTCACCAAGGGCAAGACCAAAAACAAAGCCACAAAGCCCAGGGCCACGGCAGTCAACAGGCGCTGGGCCCAAATCGGTTCGGTGGTGCCGCTGCCGATGCGGCGCGAGGTGGTGCTCATTCAGACTCCGGTGATGCGCCGGCGTTGCCAGGCTTGCAGGCCGTTGATGCCCAGCAACATGATGAATGACAAACCCAGCATCACACTGGCCACGGCGGTCGCGCCCGCATAGTCGTATTGCTCCAGTTTGCCGACAATGATCAAAGGCACGATCTCCGACACCATGGGCATATTGCCGGCAATGAAAATCACCGACCCATATTCCCCCATGGCCCGGGCAAAGGCCAGCGCAAAACCGGTCAGCAGCGCCGGCAGCAAAGTGGGCCACAACACATGGGCCACGATTTGCCAGCGCGTCGCCCCCAAACAGCTGGCCGCTTCTTCCAACTCTTGCTCGGCCTCCTCCAGCACCGGTTGCAGGGTGCGCACCACAAAAGGCAGGCCGATGAAGATCAGGGCGATCACCACCCCGGTCGGGGTAAAGGCCAGCTGTATGCCATACGGCTCGGCCCATTGCCCTATCCAACCATTGGGGGCCAGCAGGGCACTGAGCGAAATACCGGCCACCGCAGTGGGCAGCGCAAAGGGCAAATCAATCAGCGCATCCACGATGCGCCTGCCCGCAAAGTCATAGCGCACCAACACCCAGGCCAGCAACAGGCCAAACACGGCATTGACCACCGCCGCCAACAGCGAAGCCCAGATGGTCAGCTGGTAGGCGGCCAGCACCCGCGGGCTCGTCACCGCGTCCACAAACTGCCCCCAACTCAGGCTGAACGCCTTCAACACCAGTGCACACAAGGGCAACAGCACGATCAGCCCCAAATAGACCAAGGCATAGCCCAGCGTGAGGTGAAAGCCCGGCAACACCCTGCGAGGGGTGGGCACACGGCCAGGCATGGCAAAAAGATTCATGATCAGAGAAAAAATATTCGGGGCAGGTGACCCAAGAGGCCTTGAGTTATTTGCGTGTGTAAATCTGGTCAAACACGCCGCCATCCACAAAATGGGTTTTGCTCACTTTGTCCCAGCCCCCAAACGCCTTGTCCAGCGTGAAGCGCTGAATCTTGGGCAGCTTGGCCTCGTACTGGGCGGCGATTTTCGGGTTGCTCGGGCGGTAAAAATTTTTCCCTGCAATGTGCTGGCCCTCATCGCTATAAAGGTACTCCAGATAAGCCTGGGCCACTGCACGCGTGCCTTTGCGATCCACGTTTTTATCCACCAGGCTCACCGGCGGCTCGGCCAAAATGGACAGCGACGGGTAAACAATGTCCACCTTGCTGCCAAACTCTTTGTCCAGCAAATGCGCCTCGTTCTCCCAGGAGATCAGCACATCGCCCTGATGCCGCTGGGCAAAAGTCACCGAAGAGCCCCGCGCCCCGGTGTCGAGCACCGGCACGTTTTTATACAGCCGCGTGACGAAATCACGCGCCTTGTCATCGCTGCCATATTTGCGCTTGGCAAATTCCCAGGCCGCCAGATAGTTCCAGCGTGCGCCACCCGATGTTTTGGGGTTCGGGGTGATCACGCTGATGCCCGGCTTGACCAAGTCGTCCCAGTCTTTGATGCCCTTGGGGTTGCCTTGGCGCACCACCAGCACGATGGTCGAGGTATAGGGCGAGGAATTGTGGGGCAGCCGCTTTTGCCAATCGGCGGGAATCAATGCGCCAAACTGATGCAAGGCATCGATATCGCCCGCCAGCGCCAGCGTGACCACATCCGCGTCTATGCCATCGATCACCGAACGGGCCTGCTTGCCCGAGCCGCCATGCGATTGCCGAATGCTCACCTCCTGGCCGCTGCGTGCCTTCCAATGCTTGGCAAAGGCCTGGTTGTACTCCGCGTACAGCTCGCGCGTCGGGTCATAAGAGACATTCAGCAGCGTCACCTGTGCCGGGCTGCCCAAAGCCAGGGTCGCCAGTGCCAGGCCGGCCAAAACGGTTCGAACATCAAAACGGGTCATCAATGAGGCCTCCTGGTGCATGGGTCGAATTCTGTGAGGCCTTCTTCAAAATTGGAACGAATAAATTTTCAATTGTTAATAAGTTTTAGGCATATAGGGAAGCTCCGCACCCCCCCCCAAAGGGCTGGACGCGTCTTGCCCCCTGCGCATGGGGGCGGCGGTAAAATGGGTGTTTTGATCGCTGTATTCATAGGAAACCACATGGCCAAAGCCGCATTTGTTTGGGAAGACCCGTTTTTGCTCGATCAGCAACTCACCGAAGAAGAGCGCATGATCCGCGAGGCGGCGGCGGCCTATTGCACCGATCGGCTCATGCCGCGCGTGCGCGATGCCTTTCGCCACGAAAAAACCGATGCCGCCATATTTCGTGAAATGGGCGAACTCGGCCTCCTTGGCCCCACCATCGCCCCCGAGTACGGCGGCCCCGGCCTGAACTACGTCGCCTATGGCCTGATCGCCCGCGAAGTCGAGCGGGTTGACTCGGGCTATCGCTCCATGATGAGCGTGCAGTCCTCTCTGGTCATGGTGCCCATCAACGAATTTGGCACCGAAGCGCAAAGGCAAAAATTTCTGCCCAAGCTCGCCACCGGCGAGTGGATCGGCTGCTTTGGCCTCACCGAGCCCGACCACGGCTCAGACCCGGCCAGCATGGCGACACGGGCGCAAAAAGTCTCTGGTGGCTATCAGCTCAAGGGCAACAAAATGTGGATCTCCAACAGCCCCATCGCCGACGTGTTCGTGGTCTGGGCCAAAGAGGTCAGCGAAGGCGGCCAGGTCGGCCCGATCCGGGGCTTCATTCTTGAGAAAAGCATGAAAGGCCTCAGCGCCCCTGCCGTCCACGGCAAAGTGGGCTTGCGTGCCTCGATCACGGGTGAAATCGTCATGGACGGCGTCTTTGTCCCCGAAGAAAACGCCTTCCCCGAAGTGCAGGGCCTCAAAGGCCCCTTCACCTGCCTCAACAGCGCCCGCTATGGCATCGCCTGGGGCGCTTTGGGCGCAGCCGAGTTCTGCTGGCACACCGCGCGCCAGTATGTGCTGGACCGCCAACAATTTGGCCGCCCCCTGGCCGCCAACCAGCTCATCCAGAAAAAACTCGCCGACATGCAAACCGAAATCTCGCTGGGCCTGCAAGGCTGCCTGCGTTTGGGCCGCATGAAAGACGAGGGCACCGCCTCGGTTGAAGCCACCTCCATCATCAAGCGCAACTCTTGCGGCAAGGCCCTTGACATCGCCCGCATGGCGCGCGACATGATGGGCGGCAACGGCATCAGCGACGAGTTTGGCGTCGCCCGCCACCTCGTCAACCTCGAAGTGGTCAACACCTACGAGGGCACCCACGACATCCACGCGCTCATCTTGGGCCGTGCCCAGACCGGCATCGCCGCCTTCGCCAATTGAGCCCGGCCCTCAAGCCCCAGCGCGTGGTCGTGGGCTTGAGCGGCGGCGTCGACTCGGCTGTCACGGCCTGGCTGCTCAAACAGCAAGGCCATGAAGTCGTCGGCATCTTCATGAAAAACTGGGAAGACGACGACGACAGCGAATACTGCTCATCCAACATCGATTTTGTCGATGCGGCGGCAGTGGCCGATGTCATCGGCATAGAGATCGAGCACGTCAACTTCGCCAGCGAATACAAAGACCGCGTCTTTGCCGAATTCCTGCGCGAGTACCAGGCCGGGCGCACCCCCAACCCCGATGTGCTGTGCAATGCCGAAATCAAGTTCAAGGCCTTTCTCGACCACGCCATGCGCCTGGGGGCCGAGCACATCGCCACCGGCCACTACGCCCGTGTCCGCGAGCGTGCCGGACAATTTGAATTGCTCAAAGGGCTAGACCCTGCCAAAGACCAAAGCTACTTCTTGCACCGCCTCAATCAGGCGCAACTCTCGCGCACCTGGTTCCCGGTGGGTGAATTGCACAAAACGCAGGTGCGCCAAATCGCCAGCGACATCGGCCTGCCCAACGCCCGCAAAAAAGACTCTACCGGCATCTGCTTCATCGGCGAGCGCCCCTTCAGAGATTTTCTAAGCCGCTACATCTCGCACGAACCCGGCCCCATCAAAGACGACCGGGGCCGCGTCATCGGCCGCCACGTGGGCCTGAGTTTTTACACCCTGGGCCAGCGCCAGGGGCTGGGCATCGGCGGCGTCAAAGACCAAGGCACGCCACGCGGCAGCGGCGAACACCAACCCTGGTTTGTCGCGCGCAAAGACCCCGAACGCAACACCCTCATTGCCGTGCAAGGCCACGACCACCCCTGGTTGCTCTCACCCGCCTTGCGCGCCCAAGACCTCAGCTGGGTCGCGGGTCACCCCCCTGCCGGCCCCTACCCCCGCACCCTGGCCGCCAAAACCCGCTATCGCCAGGCCGATGCCGCCTGCAGCCTCACCGCCTGCGACGCGGGCGGCTTCGAGCTGGGCTTTGACACCTTGCAATGGGCCGTCACGCCTGGGCAAAGCGCGGTGCTCTACGACGGCGAAGTCTGTCTGGGGGGCGGCGTCATCGCTCACGCCCACCAGGCCCAGCCCATCACGGCATGAAAGGGCCCCGCATGGATCGACGCCAATTCCATCGCTGGGCGCAGGCCGTCTCCCTGGGCATGGCATGGGCCCCCTTTATGAACGCGGTGGCGCAAAACGCCACTGAGCGACACTGGAAAACCGCCCCCTTTCAGCTCGGCGTGGCCAGCGGCTCGCCGCAACACGACTCGGTGGTCATCTGGACCCGCTTGCTGGTCAGCGACGAAGACCGCCAGGGCGGCGACCTCGACCCCCTCGCAGGCCGCTACGAGGTCTATGCCGACGAGGCCATGCGCCGACTGGTGCAGCGCGGCGAGTGGCGCACCGACGCCGCCCGCGGGCACAGCGTCCACATCACCCTGCAAGGCCTCGCGCCCGCCCGCTCATACTGGTATCGCTTCGTCTGTGGCGACGCCACCAGCCCCCTGGGCCGCACCCAAACCGCCCCGGCCCCCGATGCCGACGTGGCCCGATTGCGCCTGGCCCTCGCCTCCTGCCAAAACTATGAGCACGGTCACTATGTGGCCCACCGCGACATCGCCCGCCAAGACCTCGACCTGGTCGTCTTTGTCGGCGACTACATCTACGAAAACAGCAACCCCCGCAACCGGGTGCGTGCGCACCGCGTCAACGACCCCAAAACCCTGGCCGAATACCGCGACCACTACGCCCTCTACAAATCCGACCCCGACCTCCAGGCCAGCCACGCCGCCCACCCCTGGCTGCTCATGTGGGACGACCACGAGGTCGTCAACGACTACGCCAACCAGACCGACCCGGCCCGCACCGACCCCGCTGTTTTTCTGGCGCGCCGCGCCGCCGCCTACCGCGCCTATTTCGAGCACCAGCCCCTGCGCCTGGGCCCCGACCCCGCCTCACCCCATGGCGCATCCATGCGCCTGCACGATCGCCTCGCCTGGGGTCGGCTGGCCGACCTCTACACCCTCGATTGCCGCCAGTACCGCGACCCCCAGGCCTGCCCCGACCCCGTGCGGGGCGGCGGGCGCGTGGTCTTGCAATGC
>JBEBAJ010000130.1:0-7211 GCA_041158965.1 Pseudomonadota bacterium
GCCTGCGGCCAAAAAATCTGCGCCCTCCGGTGCATCGGCCAAAACCGTGCAGCGCAAGCCCTCTGCCCGAAAGGCATGAAACTGACCGTGGTGGCGATCGGGCAAAAAGTGCCCGATTGGGCGCAAGCCGCCTGGGACGACTATGCCAAGCGATTCCCCCCCGAGATCAAGCTTCAACTCAAAGCCCTGAAAGCACCGCCTCGCGGTCAACTCCACCCGGATGCCCTGATGCGGGCCGAACGTGAGCGCATTGAAGCCAGTTTGAACCGGGATGTCCACCGGGTCGTGCTGGATGAGCGCGGTGATCGCTTGCGCACCCTTGATCTGGCCACAAGATTGAGCAGCTGGCAGGGTTTGGGGCAAGAGGTGGCGCTGATCATCGGCGGGCCCGACGGGCTGGACCCCGAGTTGCGCCAACAGGCCCACGAACGCATCCGCCTGTCTGACCTGACCTTGCCACACGCCATGGTTCGGGTCTTGTTGGTCGAACAACTCTATCGCGCCTGGTCGGTGCTGGCGCATCATCCCTACCATCGCGAATGAAAAGTCAATTTCTGTATCTGGCCTCGCAAAGCCCGCGTCGCAGCCAGCTGTTGCAACAAATCGGGGTCAGGCACGAACTCTTGTTGCCGGACCATGATGAAGATGTCGAAGCCCTGGAAGAGGCCCTGCCCGGAGAGGGGCCCAAGTCTTATGTGCAAAGGGTCACCCGTCTCAAGTGGGATGCCGCCATAGACCGGCTCAAACGCCGCAACTTGCCCTTGGCCCCGGTACTGTGCGCCGACACCACGGTGGCTTTAGGACGCCGCATCATGGGCAAACCGGCAGACCAAGCACACGCCCGCGAGATGTTGGCGGCCTTGTCAGACAAGGATCATCGGGTCTACACCGCCGTGGCCGTGGGCACACCACGAGGCTTAAGAACAGCCTGCTCCGTCTCGGTGGTTCGCTTCGATCGATTGACCCCGACCTGGATCAAAATGTATGTGGCCTCGGGCGAGCCCATGGGCAAGGCAGGCGCCTATGCCATTCAGGGTTTGGCGGCGACACGAATTGCCAGCCTGCGGGGCAGCTACAGCGGCATCATGGGTTTGCCTTTGCGCGAGACGGCCCAGCTCATTGAGCGATGGATAGATTTGTGATTTTGTCCTGAGCGCGAGCCCCACTGCCAGCCCCAGGGAAGCTGAGTCCTGGTTCAGTCCTGGCCAAAGAGGTCACGCGTATAAACCTTGTCTTTCACGTCCTCCAACTCCGGGGTGAAGCGGTTGGCAATGATCAGATCAACCTCATTTTTGAAGGCCGTTAAATCATGGGTGACGGGCGAGTTGAAAAACTCGCTTTCAGCCAGCGCAGGCTCGTAGACCATCACCGGGATGCCTTTGGCCTTGATCCTCTTCATGATCCCCTGAATGCTGCTGGCCCGCCAATTGTCAGAGCCAGTTTTCATCACCAGCCTATAAATGCCCACTGATCGGGGGTGCCGGTTCAGGATGTCCTGGGCGACAAAATCTTTTCGGGTGCTGTTGGCAGTGACGATGGCGCCTATGAGTGATTGCGGCACCTGATCGTAGTTGGCCAGCAACTGTTTGGTGTCTTTGGGCAAACAATAGCCGCCATACCCAAAGCTGGGGTTGTTGTAATGGTGACCGATGCGAGGGTCCAGGCATACCCCGTCAATGATCTGACGCGTGTCCAAGCCGTGGCTGGCGGCATAAGAATCGAGTTCATTGAAATAGGCGACACGCATGGCCAGATAGGTGTTGGCAAACAGCTTGATGGCCTCTGCTTCGGTGCTGTCGGTCAACAGGGTAGGAATATCGCTCTTGATGGCCCCTTGCTGAAGCATCGCGGCAAATTGTTTGGCCCGTTCGCTGCGCTCGCCAACCACGATCCGACTGGGATAAAGATTGTCGTAAAGGGCTTTGCCCTCACGCAAAAATTCGGGGCTGAAGATCAACTGCTCGGTCTGGTGCTTGGCGCGCATTTCAGCAGTAAATCCCACGGGCACTGTCGACTTGATGACCAGTACCGCTTTCGGATGGATGGCCGTGGCTTGCTCAATCACCGATTCAACCGAACGGGTATTGAAATAATTGGTCTGGGGGTCGTAGTCGGTCGGGGTGGCGATCAGGATGTAATCGGCCCCGTCAAACGCCGCCCGGGCATCGGTGGTGGCTTCAAGTTGAAGCGGCTTTTCCTTCAAAAAGCGTGAGATGTCGGCGTCCACGATGGGTGACACGCGCTGCCTGATCTGCTCGACGCGAGAGGCCAGCAAATCAACCGCCACCACATGGTGGTGTTGTGCCAGTAATACGGCATTTGACAAACCCACATAGCCCAAACCTGCGACAGCGATTTTCATGAAAGGCATGCCTCACTCAAAGACAGGTCGATCATAGACCGGTTCATAGGCCATGGTACTGACGGAACCAACGCACAAAATGACCCAAACCTTCCTCCAATGGGGTATCTGGCTTGAAACCGGTCAGTCGATGGATGGCTGTGGTATCGGCATAAGTGGCCAGCACATCACCGGGTTGCATGGGCTTCATGTCAAGGATGGCGCGTTTTTGGGCACAGCGCTCCAAGGTGGCGATGTAGTCCAGCAAGCCCACCGGTTGGTGGTTGCCGATGTTCAGAACCCGGTGGGCGGCCTCGCCGTTTTGCGGTGGGGCAGGCGGGCGTTTGAGCACTTCCGTCACGCCGCGCACGATGTCGTCCACATAGGTGAAATCGCGCTGCATCTGGCCATGGTTGAACACCTGGATGGCTTCGCCGCGAAGGATGGCCTGCAAAAACAGCCAGGGCGACATATCCGGGCGGCCCCAGGGGCCATAGACTGTGAAAAATCGCAGGCCAGTGGCGGGCAAGCCATACAGATGGCTGTAGGTGTACGCCATCAGCTCATTCGATTTCTTGGTGGCCGCATACAAACTGACTGGACGATCCACCGGATCACTCTCCGAATAAGGCAATTTTTCGTTGCGGCCATACACACTCGAACTCGATGCATAAACCAGATGTGCGGGGCGGTGGGCCCGACAGGCTTCAAGAATGTTGGCAAATCCAACCAGGTTGGACTGGACATAAGCCTGAGGGTGAGTCAGCGAATAGCGAACACCGGCCTGCGCCGCCAAGTGGACGACCTGATCAAAGGCATGGGTCGCCATGAGTGTGTTCAAAGCCGGGGCGTCGGCGATGTCCATGGCCTGAAACCCGAAACCACTTTGGATTTGAAGCTGCGCCAGGCGATCCCTTTTCAATTCAGGGCTGTAATAGTCGTTCAGATTGTCGATGCCGATCACCTGATGCCCTTGACCCAACAAGGCCAGGCTGGTGTGCATGCCGATGAAACCGGCCGCGCCGGTGACGAGGATTTTCATGCCTTTGGGGTTTCCTTTATCCTCATTTTCCCTGATTTTTCGTCCAAACTGGTTAAACTGTGTTGAGTTTTAACCTGGTGCTATGCAAGACATCCTGATCAATTGGTCCCCTCAAGAAACCCGCGTGGCCGTGGTCGAGCATGGGGCTGTGCAAGAACTTCATGTCGAGCGCACCCTCGAGCGGGGTTTGGTGGGCAATATTTACTTGGGCAAGGTGACCCGGGTATTGCCCGGGATGCAGTCGGCATTTGTGGACATCGGATTGGATCGGGCCGCCTTTTTGCACGTGGCTGACCTGGTGGGGCCGATGCTGCAGCGTCATGCCGAAGGGGCGCAGCGAGAGGCCCCTCCAGTCCCCATTGAAAAGCAGGTGTTTGAGGGACAAGCCCTGATGGTTCAGGTCATCAAAGACCCCATGGGCAGCAAAGGCGCACGACTGTCCACCCAAATCAGCATCGCGGGTCGTTTATTGGTTTTCTTGCCCCAGGATGAGCACATCGGCATTTCGCAAAAAATCCCGGCCGATCAACGCGAAGCCTTGCGTCTCAGATTGTTGGCCCTGGCCAAAGTGCCTGGTGATGCCTCTTCTGGGGGCTTTATTCTTCGCACCAATGCGGAAGACGCCAGTGACGGTGTATTGACTGACGACATTGCTTATTTAAGAAAAACCTGGTCTCGCATTCAAACGCTTTCCGTGCAACTGCCCCCCAAATCCTTGTTGCATCAGGATCTCAATCTCATGCAGAGGGTCTTGCGTGACCTGGTCGGCGAGGGCACACACAGCATACGCATTGACTCGCAGGAACAATACCATGTCTTGCGCTCATACGGACAGGAATTCATGCCGGGTGCCGTCAATCGACTGCAACATTACAAAGGCGAGCGTCCCATCTTTGACCTCTACCACATTGATGATGAAGTGGCGCGAGCCCTGGGGCGACGCGTCGATCTGAAATCCGGGGGCTACCTGATCATCGACCAGACCGAGGCCCTGACCACGGTGGATGTCAATACGGGTGGCTTTGTGGGGGCAAGGAATTTCGAGGAAACTGTATTCAAGACCAATCTGGAAGCGGCCGGTTCCATCGCCAGACAACTGCGCTTACGCAACTTGGGCGGCATCATCGTGATCGATTTCATCGACATGCAGCACAACGACCATCGGTCAGCTGTGCTGGCTGAGCTGAGCAAGCATCTGGCCCGAGATCGCGTCAAAACCATGGTCAGCCAGTTTTCAGGTCTGGGCTTGGTCGAAATGACGCGCAAACGCACCCGCGAGTCTCTGGCCCATATGTTGTGCGAACCCTGTGCGGCTTGCCAGGGCAAGGGCCATGTCAAAACACCCAGGACTGTGGCCTACGATATTTTGAGGGAAATCTTGCGCGAAGCGCGTCAATTCAGCCCCCGCGAATTTCGGGTCTTGGCTCACCCCAAAGTCATAGATTGGCTCTCGGATGAGGAAAGCCAGCATCTGGCGGGTCTGAGTGACTTCATCGGCAAACCCATCTCTTTGGTGTCCGAGCCCGTCATGCACCAGGATGAGTACGATGTCGTGCTCATCTGAGGGCCGAGGCGGACGATGCGGATAGCCCTTTTGACCCGTAATTTTTCCCGTTTGGCGGGGGGTGCCGAAAGTTACGCCATTTCGGTGGCCGCCGAACTCGGGCAACACCACGAAGTCCATGTGTTTTGCCAACACACCGATCACCCGATCTCCAATGTGACTTATCGCCATGTCATGCGACCCTGCCAAAGGCCGCGTTGGGTCAACCAGATTTTTTATGCATTCAGCACCTGGTGGCAGACTCGAAAGGGCTTCGATGTCGTGCACAGCCACGAGCATGTCTTTCACGGCCAAGTGCAAACCTTGCATGTGCAACCAGTGGCCAAGGGCCTTTGGGGCCAGCGCCGGGGCTGGCGCAAAGCGTTGCGCGCTTTGGCCTTGGTCACCAGTCCGCGGCGCCTGACCTATTGGTGGCTGGAGCGCGCCCGCATGAAACACATTCCAGGCCGTACCCTGGTGTTTGCCTCGCCCATGTTGATGCACGACTTTATCCCCTATTACCCCGACATCGAGTCTTGCAGCACGGTCATCACCCCTGGGGTCAGAGAAGCGCCGAGTATTTCGTCGCGTGAATCGAAGCGCCTAGACATGGGTTGGGATGAAGGGCGGCAGTGGCTGCTTTTTGTGGCCAACGACTATGCCCGCAAGGGTTTGGATGCCTTGCTCAAGGCCATGACCTTGTGGCCTTCCACCGTTCAAGTGGCCGTGGTGGGGCAGTCGCGTCAAAAGGCTGAATACGAGCATCTGTCGGCCGAGCTCGGGGTGATCTCGCGCTTGCATTTTTTAGGGCCCAGAGCCGATGTGCCTGAATTGATGGCCGCGGCCGATGCATTGGTCCACCCGACGCTGGAAGACAGCTTTGGCATGGTCGTGCTCGAAGCCATGGCCTGCGGTCTGCCTGTGGTGGTGAGTCCGGCGCCCTTTTGTGGCCTCAGTGCGGAATTGACCCACCTTGATCAAGCCTGGGTGCTTCAAGACCCCAGAAACCCCGATGAATTGGCCTCTGCGGTGAACAAGGTGTTGTCAGATCCGACCCTCAGACAAGCCCTGATTCAGGCGGGCCTGGCAGAGTCGCGAAGCCGAAGCTGGGCTGAGGCCGCAGCGAAATACGATAAAATTTTCACGGCATGACACCCATCGTTCCTGTTATCTTGTGTGGCGGCTCTGGCAGTCGGCTATGGCCCCTGTCTCGCAGCGGTTTTCCCAAGCAGTTCCTATGCTTGACCGGTCCGGACAGCCTTTTTCAGATGACGGCCCAACGTCTGGCTGCATTGGCTTTCGATGAGGTCAGCATTTCCCAAAACATCGTGGTGACCAGCGAAGCGCACCGCTTTTTGGCTGCTGAACAATGGCGTGAAATTCAATCCAGCCCAGCCACACTGCTTCTTGAGCCGTCTGGGCGCAACACCGCACCAGCCCTGACCCTGGCCGCGCTGGCGGCCATGGCCGAAGGAGATGACCCGGTATTGGTGGTGTCCCCCGCCGATCAGGTCATCGAGCAGGGCGATGAATTTGTTCGTACTGCCAGACTGGCCATACAAGTGGCCGCCAACGGGGCCATTGTGATTTTTGGCATTCCACCTGATCGGCCCGAAACCGGCTACGGATATATTCAGGCACAGCCTCAAGCACCAGCCCATGCACAAGCTCGGGGGGAGATGGAAGTCTTGCGCTTTGTCGAGAAACCCGACCTGGACACGGCAGAGAAATATTTGGCCGATGGGGGCTATTTTTGGAATTCAGGCCTGTTTGTATTGCGAGCCTCGGCGTGGTTAAACGCATTGGCCCGACTGCGGCCCGATATTTTGCAAGCCACCCAGGCCGCATGGGCGCAGCGGCAGCAAGACCATTCTTTCATCCGACCCAATCCAGAGGCCTTCGAGGCCGTACCAGCCGAGTCCATTGACTATGCGGTGATGGAACATTGCGTCGCCCAAGGCATCGATCTGCGCATGTTGGCGCTGAATGCAGGTTGGTCAGACCTGGGGGCATGGGATGCCGTTTGGAACAGTCTGCCCAAAGACAAGGAGGGCAACGCCCTGATTGGCGACACCATGGTCGTGGGCGGTCACAACAACCTCATCCATGCCAGCCACCGACTGGTTTGCGCCGTAGGGGTCAGTGACCTGATGATCGTGGAGACCGCCGATGCCCTGTTGGTGGCCTCCAAGCACGACAGCCAACGGGTCAAGGAAGTGGTCAGTCAATTGCAAAGAAATGACCGGGTCGAAGGCGATTTGCACCGACAAGTCCACCGTCCCTGG
>JBEBAJ010000131.1:0-7207 GCA_041158965.1 Pseudomonadota bacterium
CCGCTTCTGGGAACTGGGCTGGCCCGATGTTCAAACCCAAATCGACGGATCTGTGCGCGCCTGCTTCGAGCTATGTCAGGCGGCTTTGCCACTGATGCGCCAGCATGCGCGTGCCAGCGTGGTGCTGATCGGCACCGATCTGGTGACCCGACCCACCATCGCCTACGCCGATTACGCCACCGCCAAAGCGGCCTTGCTCGGCTTGGCACGACAAATGGCCGCCGACCTTGGGCCACTGGGCCTGCGGGTCAACACCGTGGCACCGGGCTTGGTGCAAGGCACCCGCGCCAGCGCACACACCCCCGAGTCGGTGCGCGATCAAATCTTGCGCATGACCCCTTTGGGGCGCATCGCCACCCCGCAAGACGTGGCTCAGGCCGTGTCCTGGCTGGCCAGCGATGAATCGTCTTTCATCACCGGCCAGGTTTTGCACGTCGACGGCGGCCTGGTCATGGGCTGAGGCCCGGGCCTGCAGGCCTTTATTCGGCTTTGGCGCCCGAGTCTTTCACCGCCTTGGCCCAGCGCGGCATCTCGCTGCGCAAATAAGCGGCGTACTCGGCGGCACTGCCCCCCAAAATATCGGCCCCCTGGGCCGCCAGCTTGGCCCGCACCTCGGGGTTTTGCAGGGCCTTGTTCACCTCTGTATTCAGACGCGCCACGATCTCGGCCGGGGTTTGTGCGGGCACCACCACCCCTTGCCAGGCGGCGGCTTCAAACCCGGGCACAGTCTCGGCCAGGGTGGGCACATCGGGCAACAGGGCCGAGCGCTTCAGGCTGGCCACACCCAGAGCCCGCAGGCGGCCATCGCGCACATAGGGCAAGACGGTGTTCATGGTGTCGATCATGAACTGGGTTTGGCCGGCCGCCAAGTCCACCAAGCCCGGCGCACTGCCCTTATAGGGCACGTGCTGTGTTTGCAATCCCAACTGGCTTGAGAACATGGCGCTGGCCAAATGCGTGATGGTGCCGGTGCCCGAAGAGCTGTAATTCAGCTTGTCAGGGTTGGCGCGTGTGTATTCAATGAATTCACGCACCGACCTGATCGGCAGCTTGGGGTTCACCACCAGCACCAGTGGCACGCTCGCGGTCAGCGACACCGGCGCAAAATCGTTCAAGGTGTCGTAGTTCACCTTGCCATACAGGGCTGGTCCGATCACGATGGCCGAGGTGTTGTAAAAAACCGTATACCCATCGGCGGGGGCCTTGGCCACCAGTTCGGCGGCGATGTTGCCGCCTGCGCCGGGTTTGTTGTCCACCACCACCGACTGCCCCAGCTGCTGACTGAGCTGTTGTGCAATCACCCGTGACACGATATCGGTGGGGCCGCCGGGCGGGAAAGCAATCACCATCCTGATCGTCTTGGCTGGCCACGTCTGCGCTTGCACGCCGGTGGTCAGGGCCAGGGCAGCGCTGGCCAACAGGCTGCGGCGCTGCCAAGAAAAATCCAATTCGCTCATTTCGACTCCTTGTCCATCATGCGTCAAACCGATCCAGCACCTGGCCGGGGCCACGGGCCAACTCACACTGGCGCTGGCCGTCAAACACCTGCGTGCCGTTCACCCATACCCCATGCACCCCGCTGGGCTCCCTGATCATGCGCTGACCACCAGCGGGCAGGTCATGGCGGGGCAAGGGTTTAGAGATCCCCACCGTTTGCGGGTCAAACAACAGCAGGTCGGCTGGCGCGCCCACCTGCAAGCGCCCCCGCCCTGGAATGCGAAATCGATGCGCGGGCTCGCTCGTCAGTCGGCGTATGCCCTCGGCCAGGCTGAAGTGCGCGGTCTCTCGCACCCAGTGCGCCAGAAAGTGCAGACCAAAACCGGCATCGCACATATAGCTCAGGTGTGCCCCGGCATCCGACAGCGTGATCACGCTGGCCGGGTGCTTCAAGAGCGGCGCCACACCTTCATCGCGGTTTTGAAAAAACTTGCCAACAAAGTGCGTCTGCAAATTTTCTTCCAGCGCCAGATCAAAAAATGCATCCACCGGATCTTGTCCGCGTTGCCGCGCCAGCTCACTGATGCGCATGCCCTCCAGCTCAGCGTGTGTGGCCAAGGCGGTTTGACCGACCTCGATGTGTGCCCAGTTGCCCAAAAACAAAATCCCGGTTTTGGGTTCGGCCAGATTGGCGCGAAAGGCCCGCCTGAAGTCCGGGTTGGCATAAATCGCGCTCAGTTGCTCGGGCCGGGCCGCCTTCACTGCGTCAAAAGCCGAATGGCTCAGCAGCACATAGGGGTCGTTGAGCGTGAAGTCAAACGACAGGGGCTGGCAACTGGTCAGTATGTACATCTCATGCCCACGCGCCAGCGCCTGCTGGGCGCGCTCGTAGTAGCTGTAGGCCAGCGCCGGTTTGGCCTCGTTGTACATGCTCAGCACCGTAGATATGTAGGCGGGCCGCCCCGTCTCGGCGGCGATCGACTCCATCACATCGGGCGTGGCGCGTGAGCCCGTGGCCATCATGAAGACACCGCGCCCCACCTCCCCCAGTACCCCGGTCAGGGCGCGCAACTCATCCTCTGTGGCGATGGTCGAGGGCATGGGCCGCCCGCCGAAGCCGCTGTGGTTGGGCGAAAACGACGACGCAAAGCCAATCGCCCCGGCGGCCATGGCCTGGCGCACCTGCTCGCGCATGGCCTGCCACTGTTCGGGGCTGGGTTGCTCTCGCTCAGACGCTTCCTCGCCCATCACGGCTGTGCGGATCACCGAATGTCCGGCGAACACGGCGGTGTTGATGTGCGGACCGATGCGACGCAATTGGTCCATGTATTGGGCAAACGATTCAAAGCCCCAGTCCACGCCGCTGAGCAAGGCATTCAAGTCCATGCCTTCGACCACCGACAGGTTCTTCAACATGGTCTCGCGCAGCGGGGCCGGGCAGGGGGCGATGCCAAACCCGCAATTGCCCAGCACCGCCGTGGTCACGCCCAATGCGGGTGAGGGCGACAGGCTGGCGTCCCAGGTGACTTGCGCGTCAAAGTGGGTGTGCAAATCGACGATGCCTGGCATCAGCGACAAACCATCGGCATTCACCGTGGTCAGCGCCTCTTCCTTCACTTGGCCGATCTCCACCACCCGGCCTTGTGTCACCGCCACATCGGCACGCTGCGGCGCATGCCCCAGGCCGTCATACACAAGTGCGCCGCGTATCAACAAATCGTGCATCGAGTCAGCCCTCAATCAATCTGCGCGCCCGAGGTCTTCACCACCTCGGCCCAGGTGGCCAAATCGGCCTTGAGCATGGCGGCGAATTCAGCCGGTTGCCGCGCCAGCGGTTCGGCCCCCTGGGCAGAAAATTTTTCCATCACTTCTTTCTGGCGCAGCATCTCGTTCACGTCGGCATTGATTTTGCGCACCACGCCTGCTGGTGTCGCCCCGGGGGCAAACAAACCGAACCAGGGTGAGACATCAAAGTTTTTCAAGCCCGATTCGGCCAAGGTGGGAATTTGCGGGAAAGTGCCCGAGCGCTGTGCGCTGGTGACTGCAATGCCGCGCAATTGGCCATTGCGCAAAGACCCGGCCACGGAGGGCAGGCTGGTGAACACCATATTGATCTGTCCCCCCATCAGGTCTTGCATGGCCGGGGCGGCGCCCTTGTAGGGCACGTGGGTGAGTTGGGTGCCGGTGCTCATATTGAACATCACGCCCAACAGGTGATTGACCGAGCCATTGCCTGCAGAGCCAAATGTGAGTGGATTTTTACGGCCTTGCTCCATCAACTCCGGCACCGACTTGAACGGTGCGTCAGGCCGCGCCACCAACACGAAGGGCAGGGTGGCCAGTGTCGCCACCGGGGCGAAATCTTTCACCGGGTCAAAGGGCAATTTCTTATACAACGCCGGGTTGATGGCATGAGATCCCGCATAGCTCATCAGCAGGGTGTGGCCGTCGGCGGCCGATTGCGCCACCACCTCCATGCCCACATTGCCACCGGCCCCGGCGCGGTTCTCTACCACCACCGACTGGCCCCACTTCTCGCTGAGCTTTTGCGCCATGATGCGCGCCAATGCGTCAGACGCGCCACCGGGGGTTTGGGGCACCACAATGCGCACCGGTTTTTGCGGGAAGCTCTCCTGGGCATGGGCGGGCAGAGCCACTGAAACGATGGCCAAGGCTGCGGCGCTGATCAGTTCACGACGGTACATACGGCAAACTCCTGTCTCACATGTGCAAAGAATGCATAACTTAACATGGGGGCTTTAACCCTGCCATCGGGTTTGTCGCCAGACTGACTGAACACCATGGTCAAGCGCGCAGCACAGTAGTAAATTACGGTCATGAAGGTTCAAAAATGTTCCGGCTCTTTAGGTGCCGAAATCTCCGGGGTAGATCTCTCCAAAGGGGTCTCTGCGGCACTGGCCCGCGACATCCGCGACGTCTTTTTGCAAAACGGCGTCATCTTTTTTCGCGACCAGAGCCTGAGCACCCAGCAATACCTTGACTTTGCCTTGGCCATGGGCGAGCCCGTCGAATACCCCTTTGTCAAGGGGCTCGACGGTTTTCCCAAAGTCATCGAAGTCAAAAAGCTCGAGCACGAGCGCCACAACTTTGGCGGCATCTGGCACTCAGACACCACCTATCTGGCGCAGCCCCCCATGGGCTCCATGTTGTATGCGCAGGTCTTGCCGCCCTATGGCGGTGACACCTTGTTTGCCAACCAGTACCAAGCCTATGACGAGCTCAGCGACGTCATGAAGCGCTTGCTCGATGGCCTCAAAGGCATCTCCAGTTCGGCCAAAGCCGATGT
This sequence comes from Pseudomonadota bacterium, assembly GCA_041158965.1. Lineage (GTDB taxonomy): Bacteria > Pseudomonadota > Gammaproteobacteria > Burkholderiales > Burkholderiaceae_C > Limnohabitans. The sequence continues at coordinate 4,745 of JBEBAJ010000131.1, forward strand.
CTCCAAAACCCGCGAAGACCGTCTCAAGACCGACGCCAAAGACGCCAAACCCAATCAGCTTGAATCGCATCACCCCATCGTGCGCACCCACCCCGAGACGGGCCGCAAAGCCCTTTATGTGAACATCGCCCACACCTCGGGCATCGTCGGTATGCATGCAGAAGAAAGCACGCCGATCTTGCAGTTTTTATTCCAGCACCAGGTCAAGCCCGAGTACACCTGCCGCTTCCAGTGGCGCCCCGGTTCACTGGCCTTCTGGGACAACCGTTGCACCCAACACAACCCGGTCAACGACTACCACGGCCACCGGCGCATCTTGCACCGCATCACCTTGGCCGGTGACACGCCAAGCTGAGCCATTGGGGCCGCTTTGCCAGCCCATCGCTGACCCACTGTCTGACGCGCCTGCTTCATGCGCCTTCCGGGCGGATCTGCGCCCGCGCAATCACGGGCTTCCAGCGCGCCTGTTCATGGGCAATAAAGGCGGCGAATTCGCGCCCGTTGTGGCCCACGGCCAGTGCCGTGTCATGGCTCAACTTCTCGGCCACTGCTTTGCCTTGTGCGGCCTTCACGGCCTCGGCTTCCAGCCGTTCCAGGTGCGCCTTGGGCCACCGGCTGGGGGCCAGCAGGCCATACCACTGCGTCATCTCAAACCCTTTAAAACCTTGTTCGGCCACTGTGGGCACATCAGGCAATTGGGGCAGGCGAGCGCTGGTGCCGGTGGCGATGCAGCGCAGTCGCCCGGCTTTGATGAACTGCATCAGCGCCGGTGCGCCGACGGCGGCGGCTTCCAGACGCCCCGCCATCAGGTCGGTCAGCATGGGTCCGGTCCCGCGATAGGGCACATGCACCACAAAGGTCTCGCTCACCATCTTGAGGTACTCAAACGCCAGATGCCCCGCGCTGCCATTGCCTGCTGAGCCGTAGTTCAGCCGCCCCGGCTGGGCGCGTGCCAGTTCGACCCACTCGCGCAGATTGCGCACCGGCAGATCGGGCCGCACCACATACAGGCTGGGCACCTTGGAGACCAGGGTCATGGGCACAAAGTCCTTGATCGGGTCGTAGGGCAGGCGCGGAAATATAAAAGGGTTCACCGCCAGCGTGCCGATGTGCCCCAGCACCAGAGTGTGGCCATCGGTGCTGTGCGCCACCTCCTGCATGGCGATATTGCCGGCCGCGCCGGGCTTGTTGTCTACAAACACGTTTTGTCCCAGCCCACGCCCCATCTCCAGGGCCACAGCCCGCGCGACGATCTCCGAGCTGCCGCCCGTCGCGAACGGCACCACCAAGCGCAATGGCTTGCTTGGCCAATGGTCTTGCGCCATGGCCCAAGGGCTGGCCAGCAGGGCACAGGCGGCGCCCCATCCGTGTCGAAGTGTCCTGCGTTTGGATGGATTCATCGGTGGTTGCATGGTTGTCTCAACTGCCTTCAAGGGCGCAGTGCCGCCGGCGCCACACTGGCCCCGGCAATGCGATGGCGTTGCATGGCCTCAGCGACAAATCCGCTGGCTTTCATCTGCTCTACAAAAGCGGCCAAGGCCCCTCGCGCGGCCTCGCCTCTTGAAGCGGGCATCCCCATGGCCTGCTGAATCACCATGAATCGGCCCGGCAGCAGCCGATAGCCGCTGTGGCGCAACATATCGGCCTGCAATTGTTGTTTGACACCGGCGGCCACTTCCAGCATTTGGGCCACAAACACATCGACCACTGCAGGAGAAGAGGGCGCGCGCACCAACTCGGCCCGCTTGATCTCCCGGCTTAAAAACAAATCGTAAGCGCTGCCCTGGCCCACCGCGATCCGCACCCCGGGCTGGTCGACGTCCTCGTTGCTTTGCAGGGGCGAATGCTCGGGCACCAGATAGCTGCCCTCGATCAGCACATAGGGGGCTGTGAAACCAATGCCCTGGCTGCGCAGCGGATCAATGGCAAAGAAGCCCACATCGGCACGCTCTTGGCGCACCGCATCGACAGAGGCAGCGGCTGTGTCGTTCACCACCGTCTCCAAGCCCACGCCCAACTTCCTGGCCAATTCTGTCGCCAGGTCCACCGACACCCCGGTGGGCCCCTTGGGCCCGCGGGCCGCCAAAATGGGGTTGCCCAAATTGATCGAGGCGCGCAGGCGGCCGCTCGGGGCGAACAATGACACCAGTTCATGGAAGGCTTGGTTCATCCGCCCATCTTAGCCCCTGAAACATGAGGGTTTGCACTGGTTTGGGGCGGTTTGCACGGGCGGGTGCCCGGACGCCTTCAAATTGTGCACAAAAGTGAATGCGTTCTGGGTTAGGATTGTCAAAATGTCGGCATAGTGATTGCTCAGGACGTTTTGCCAAACCCGCTGCATGCTGGCGTCACCCGAGTTGAGTCGGGGCCACGCATGGGGTTTCGCAGAGCTTCCTCAACCACCAGAGTCTATGTCTTTGTTTTTTTGGAGTGATGTTCATGAGCAAACGCCCTTTCCTCAAA
>JBEBAJ010000132.1:0-7161 GCA_041158965.1 Pseudomonadota bacterium
GGCCAAAAACAGGCTATATTGTCACATGTAGGTTCGGTGTTCTGTTGACCATAGGAGGTTCGCCTTGAAGGTCCTGAAGTTGTCGGCCCAGGGACTGCCACAGTCCTGGATTTCCCTGGAACAAGCGGTCATCCACTATGCGTCCCAAGAAGTGCGTTGGGAGGCCGGCGGTGAAGTCGCTGTCTTTCGCGGCGGCCACAATGCCATCAGCGGGCAACAGTCGATCATCACGGTGAACAGCATCATCGGCACCAAAGGTGTCCCCAACATCAATCCCTTCGAGCTTCGGCCCGGGCTCACCAACAGCAAATTGTTTGCCCGCGACCGCAACATCTGCGCCTACTGTGGTGACCATTTCCACGAAACCGAGCTCACCCGGGAGCACATCGTGCCCTTTGCCCAAAACGGCCAAGACCACTGGATGAATGTCGTCACGGCCTGCCGCGCCTGCAATGCCCGCAAAGCCAACCGCACCCCTGAGCAGGCCCGCATGCCCTTGCTTTATGCCCCTTATGTGCCCAGCCTGTGGGAAGACTTCATCTTGCGCAACCGCCGCATTTTGGCCGACCAGATGGAGTTCCTGATGGCGCATTTGCCGCGCCACTCCCGCCTGGTGGCCTGAGGGCTCAACCCCGATTCAAATCGCGCAAACGCCGGGCCACCGCCATCGGATAAATCCGATGCTCCTGGCTCAGCACCCGCGCTGCCAGCGTGGCGGCGTCGTCGCCGGGCAGCACCGGTACCACCGCCTGGGCCAGGATCGGCCCGTGGTCCAGTTCGGCAGTGACTTCGTGCACCGTGGCCCCGGCAAACCGGCAGCCTGCATCTATGGCACGCTGGTGCGTGTGCAAGCCCGTGAAGGCCGGCAGCAAAGAAGGGTGGATGTTGAGCAGCCGCCCGGCATACCGAGTCACGAAACCGGGCGTCAAAATCCGCATGAACCCGGCCAGCAAGACCAACACGGGCGCTTGAGCGTCGATGTGTTGGGTCAATTCGGCTTCAAAAGCCACACGTGGTTGTGCCGACTGTGCATAAACGGTGTGGTCAACCACGGCGGTGGGCAAGCCCTGCTCACGCGCCCATGCCAATCCACCTGCGTCGGGGCGGTTGCTGAGGACCAAAGAAACACCGGCCCCGTAGCGCCCGGCCCAGTCTTCACGGCGGCTGGCCTCAACCAGGGCCCGCATGTTCGAGCCACCGCCCGAGATCAGGATCACGATGTTTTGCATGGGCCAGATTGTCGCCCAAGCCCAATCAGAACTAAGGGTTAACACCAAAAAAGCACGATCGTGCTAAAACATGGGCTGTCACCGGAGAAAAACGCCATGGATCTCGCATTTACCCCTGAAGAAGAAGCCTTCCGCCAAGAGGTGCGCGAATGGGTGCGCACCCATTTGCCCAAAGAAACCGCCCACAAAGTCCATCATGCTTTGCGCCTGACCCGCGAGGACATGCAAAACTGGGCCAAGATACTGGGCAAAAAGGGCTGGCTGAGTTATGCCTGGCCCAAGCCGTTTGGCGGCCCCGGTTGGAGTGCCGTGCAAAAGCACTTGTTCGAAGAAGAGTGCGCCCTGGCCGGTGCGCCGCGCATTGTGCCCTTTGGCCCGGTGATGGTCGCACCCGTCATCATGGCCTTCGGCACGCCCGAACAGCACCAACGTTTTTTGCCCGGCATCGCCAGTGGTGAAGTCTGGTGGAGCCAAGGATACAGCGAGCCCGGTTCTGGCTCGGACCTTGCCTCACTGAAAACACGGGCAGAGCGCGTGGGTGATAAGTACATCGTCAATGGTCAAAAGACCTGGACCACTCTGGGCCAGTATGGTGAGTGGATTTTTTGCCTGGTGCGAACCAGCAATGAAGGCAAGCCGCAAACCGGCATATCGTTTTTGTTGATCGACATGAAATCCAAAGGCGTCTCGGTGCGCCCGATCAAATTGCTCGACGGCGAATGCGAGGTCAACGAGGTCTGGTTCGATAACGTCGAGGTGCCCGCCGAAAACCTGGTGGGCCAGGAAAACAAGGGCTGGGATTACGCCAAATATCTGCTGGCGCACGAGCGCACCAACATCGCCGACGTCAACCGCGCCAAGCGCGAACTGGAACGCCTCAAGCGCATCGCCAAGGCCGAGGGGGTGTACGACGATGTGCGATTCCGCGACGAAATCGCCAAACTGGAAGTGGACATCGTGGCCCTGGAGATGCTGGTGCTGCGCGTGCTCAGTGCCGAAAAATCGGGCAAACAGTCGCTGGACATTGCGGGCTTGCTCAAAATAAGGGGCAGTGAAATCCAGCAGCGCTACAGCGAGTTGATGATGCTGGCCGCCGGGCCGTACAGTTTGCCCTTTATCACCGAAGCCATGGAGGCAGGTTGGCAGGGCGATCATGTGGGGGCTTTGCATTGCGCACCCCTGGCTTCGACCTACTTCAATATGCGCAAGACCACCATTTACGGTGGCTCCAACGAGGTGCAGCGCAATATCGTGGCACAGACCGTGCTGGGCTAAAAAGGGACAAGATCATGGATTTCAATTTCAGCGAAGACCAGCAACAACTGCGCGACGCCGTGGCCAAATGGGTTGAAAAGGGCTATGACTTTGAGCGCCGTCGCCACATCGTTGCCGAGGGCGGCTTCAGCCGTGAGGCCTATGGCGAGTTGGCCGAACTGGGCTTGACCGGCCTGGCATTGCCCGAGTCGATGGGCGGCTTGGGCATGGGCCCGGTCGAGGCGATGGTGGTCATGGAAGAGTTGGGGCGGGGCATTGTGCTAGAACCCCTGGCCCAGTCCATCGTGGCCGGGGTGGTGTTGGCCCATCATGCCAACGCCGATATGCAGCAAGCCTGGGGGCCGCGCCTGGCCAGTGGCGAAGCCCTGGTGGTGTTGGCGCACCAAGAGCGCAAGTCGCGCTATCGCTTGGACGACTGTGCCACCACGGCCCTTGCCAACGGTGCGGCCTATGCGCTGAGTGGCACCAAAAGCATCGTGCCCGTCGGTGATCGGGCCGATGCCTACATGGTGCCGGCCATGCGCGATGGCAAGATGGGCCTCTATCTGGTTCTTGCGGGCGCCTCCGGGGCGAGCACCCGTGGTTATCTGACCCAGGATGGGGGGCGCGCGGCTGAGCTCAAACTCGATCAGGCCCCTGCCGCCTTGATCACAGAACAGGGTGAGGTTGCCTTGGCGCATGCGGTCGATGTCGGCATCGCTGCCTTGTGTGCCGAGGCCGTGGGCGCGATGGAGAAAACCTTGGCACTCACCGTGGAATACATGAACACCCGCAAGCAATTCGGGGTCACCATTGCCACGTTCCAGGCCTTGCGTCACCGCGTCTCCGACATGAAAATGCAGCTCGAACTCGCGCGTTCGATGAGTTACTACGCCACCCTGAAGCTGACTGCCCCATCGCAAGAGCGCAGCCTGGCCATCAGCCGTGCCAAGTACCAGCTGGGGCAGTCGATGCGCTTTGTGGGGCAACAGGCCATTCAGCTGCACGGCGGCATCGGCGTGACCGACGAGTACAGCGTGAGCCATTACTTCAAGCGCCTGACCCAGATCGAGATGACCCTGGGGGATAGCTTGCACCACCTGGCCCAGGTGAGTGCGGGCATGCAAGACACCGCTGGCGTTTTTGCCTGAACCGTTCATCCCCCGAATGGGGTAAAACCCCGAGGGATTCAGCCCTTGGGGTTATTGATCGCCAGATCAGCCAAACCTAGAATGTCCTCACAGTTCAATAAGGGAACATTCATGAACAGTTCACGTCAATTTCGTGTGGCCGTCATCGGCCTGGGCTGGTGGGGCCAAACCATCGTCAAATACCTCAAAAATGCCCGCAATATCGATGCGGTGCTGGCCACCGACCTCAATGCCGAGGCAGGACGGGCCTTTGCCCAATCGCAAGGGGTTGAGTTTGCGCCCAGCTTCGAGGCGGCCATCAACGACCCGCGCATTGAAGGGGTGGTGTTGTGTACCCCCCATTCTTTGCATGCCGACCAGATGGTGGCTGTGGCGGCTGCCGGCAAACACATTTTTTGCGAAAAACCCCTGTGCCTGAACCGCGCCGATGTGATGCGCGCCATGCAGGCGATTCGCGATCGCAAGTTGACACTGGCGGTTGGCCACGAGCGCCGCTTCGAGCCACCGGTCATCAAAGCCATGGAGATGATTCACAGCGGCGTCATTGGCACCCCGCTGCAAATGGAGGCCAATTTCAGCCAGGACAAATTCCTGCAAATGGCGTCCGACAACTGGCGTTTGAACTCGGCTGAAGCGCCCGCCGGCCCCATGACAGCCACCGGCATCCATTTGCTGGATCTCTCTGTGGGCGTCTTTGGCCCGGCCGAGACCGTGTTTGCCAGCGTGAAACAGTTGGGCAGCCCCTTGGTCAATGGCGACACATTGGCCATATTGGCCACCTACAAACGTGGCGGCCATGCCCTGATCAGCGCCATCCTGGCCACGCCATTTGCCGGCCGCTTTGCTGTCTTTGGCAGCAAGGGTTGGGTGGAAGTGCGCGACAAAACCCACCCTGAAGCCTCCACCGGCTGGACCATGAATTGGCACATTCGGGGCGAAGAAGTCCAAACCGCATCGTATGAGCCCCATCCTGCGGTGCTCTCCAATCTGGAGGCTTTTGCCGAAGCGGCCATGGGCGGCAAGCCTTACCCGGTGCCCCAAGAACAAATGCTGGCCAACATCTGCGCGCTGGAGGCCGTGGTCAAGTCCACCCGCAGTGGCAAGGTGGAATCGGTCGAGAACTGAGCAGGCTTGGCCTGCATCGCGCGCTCACTGCGCCGCTGACCAAAAAAAACGCCTCACAAGTGAGGCGTTGTCGCTTCAGAACCAGTCGATTCAGCGCTTGCGCTTGATCTTGAACAGCTTGGCGGCGTTGCCACCGGTGATCAGGTCGCGGTCTGTTTTGGCGAGTTTTTTGACGGCGGCCACCAGACCCAGCGGGTCGACCTCTGCCATGTCGTAGGGGTAATCGGTGCCCAGCACCACCCGATCGGCACCGTAGCGGTCAATGAGGTTTTTCAGCATGCCCGGATCGAAGGTGATGGTGTCGAAGTAGAAATTCTTTTCCAGGTATGTGGAAGGCTTTTTCTTGATCACGCGTCGGCAATCGGCGCGGGCACCCCAGGCATGGTCCATTCGTGCCCAGTAATGCGACAAGTAAGCGCCGCCATGTGCCAGGATGATGCGCAACTTGGGGTTGCGGGCCAGCACGCCGTCAAAAATCAGGTGGCTGACCGCGACCGTGGTGTCCAGCGGGTTGCCGATCACATTATTGAAATAATGGTCGGTCAGGCGCTCGGCCTGGGTGTAGCCATTGGGGTGCATGAACAAGGTCACGCCCAGTTCAGCAGCGCGTTTGAAGAATTTTTCCAGCTTGAGCGAGGGGTCGGTCAACTCTTTGCCGGCCACATTGGTGCCAATCTCAATGCCCTTGAGCCCCAGCTTCTGGACAGCGTACTCCAGTTCACGCACGGCAGCGTCAGCGTCTTGCAGCGGCACGGTGCCCATGCCCACCAAACGGTCGGGGTATTGGGCCACCAGTTTGGCCATCCCTTCGTTCACGGCACGCGCCAGCGTGGCCCCCATTTTGGCGGGTGCGAAGTAGTAATACTGGAAAGGCGCCGGTGAAACCACCTGGACATCGATGCCCATGCGGTCCATGTCTTTGATGCGCACTTCCACATCCGAGAGCATGGCGCCGCGCTCGGCCATTTGCTTGGCGTTCACGTCGCGGGTGTGCTTGTTGGCATAAATGAAAGGGTATTCCTGCTGGCCAGGGTTCAAAGAAGCCGCTTTTTGGGCCACTTCCGGGTTGAAGTAGTGGCAATGCACATCCACATTGAGATGCCCGTCGGTGCGGCCAGAGAGCTTCTTGGCGGTCAGCGAGGTGAACATCTTGGGTTTGCCTTTGTGCTGGTGGTAGGCGTGTTGGCAAGTGGGGGAACAGGTGAACAACATGTGGGGTCTCCGTTGGAAGAATGAGGCAGTTTAATGGAATCGGATGGATCAGGCCGATTGCGCGATGAAATCGGTCAGATGGCGCACAAAATCTTGCGGGCGCTGCATGGGGCTGATGTGTCCGCAAGGATCCATCACCACACAACGGCTGCCCTTGACCTCGCCCGCCATGGCCTGCATTTCGCTCACGGGTGCGCCACCGTCTTGGGCCCCCGCCAGATACAACACCGGCAGGCCAATGCGGTGCAATTGGTCATGCATCGCCATGCCCTTGATCGCATTGACGCAAGACACATAGCCCGCCAATGAGGTGCTGCGGATGATGTCCGACATGCGCTGCATCAGGGCTTGATCCTGGGTGCGCACATCTGGCGCAAACCAGCGCTCTAGTGTGGCGGGGACCAGGGCCTCAATGCCTTGGCTGCTGAACAGCTGCACCCTTTGATCCCAGCCGGCGATGCCCTCGGCGTTGATGCGGGCGCGACAGTTGCACGCCATCAGACCCAATAGTCGCCCGGGTTGCTCCAACGCCAGGGTCATGCCGGTCATGCCACCCAGCGAAACCCCGGCCATCCAGGCCTGCTTGACCCCGGCGGCGTCGAGCACGGCCACCAGGTCATGGGCCAGGTCGGACAAAGTGGGTGCGCCAGACTGGCAGGTGCTCTCGCCATGGCCACGGGTGTCATAGGTGATTACCCGAAAGCGGGCCTGCAAATCAGGCAGCACTTTCTCCCACATGCGGGCATCGGTGGCCAGCGAGTTGGAGAGGACCAGTGCGGTCCCTTGGGCGAGTCCGGTGACGCTGTAAGCAATCCGGGCACCGTCAGCGAGGGTGATGTGGTGTTGGTGGCTCATGGTTTTCCCATAGAAAGAGGTTGAGTGCAGGCACACAAGGCCAATGCATTGTATGATTTTGTTGATCTTATTATCAACAATCTATCAGGAGTTTCCATGGCTGGCAAAAAAGTCAAAACAGTGGTGGGCCTTATCGGCATGGGCATCATGGGCTCGGCCATCGGCACCAACCTGCAAAAATCGGGTTTTCATGTGCTGGGTGCGGAAGTGTCGGCCACGACCCGCAAGCGCATGCAAAAACATGTCGCCGAAGTGTTTGCCGATGCCTCCACCTGGGTCGGGCGCACCCGCCATTTCATCACCTCATTGCCCTCCAGCGCCGCCCTGATGCAAGT
>JBEBAJ010000133.1:0-7170 GCA_041158965.1 Pseudomonadota bacterium
TTTTGGCGCGGTGGGGGTGATGCGCGAGAAGTTGCTGGCGGGTGAGCCCTGTGATTTGCTGATCTTGTCGCAGGCGCTGATTGCGGGTTTGGTGCAGTCGGGGCATGCGCGGGCCGATAGTGTGCGCGATGTGGGGACGGTGCACGCCGCAGTGGCGGTGCCCGCTGGCCAGCCGCACCCCCGCATCGACACGCCCGAGGATTTGAAACGGGCCTTGAGCCAGGCCAGCGTGATTTATTGCCCGGACCCGATCAAGGCGACGGCGGGGATTCATTTTGACAAGGTGTTGAGCGATTTGGGGGTGAAGCAGACCCAGGCCGCGCGGATGCGCACCTACCCCAATGGCCGATGAAGGGTTGGCAGGGGCCATAGGCAGCACGCAGGTGACGGAGATTTTTTATACCCGGGGGGTGGAGTTGGTGGGGCTGTTGCCGCCGCCGCATGGCTTGTCAACGGTGTATACGGCGGCAGTGAGCGCCAGTGCGCACAACCCCGGTGCGGCCCAGGCCCTGATAGAGCTGATGATGGCCCCTGAGCAGGCCGAACTGAGGCGCCGGGCAGGTTTCGCCTGAGTGGCTGGCGCGCGGACCTACAATTGGGGTTTGTTCACCGTTGTCGGTCATGTTGACTTTCCAGCAAATCATTCTCAAGCTCCAGTCGTATTGGGACGCCCAAGGTTGCGCCCTGTTGCAGCCCTATGACATGGAGGTCGGTGCGGGCACCTCGCACACCGCCACTTTTTTGCGTGCCATAGGCCCTGAACCATGGAAGGCGGCGTATGTGCAGCCTTCGCGTCGGCCCAAAGATGGCCGATATGGCGAGAACCCGAACCGCTTGCAGCATTACTACCAATATCAGGTGGTGCTCAAGCCTGCGCCCAGCAATATTCTGGAGCTGTATCTGGGTTCGCTGGAGGCGCTGGGTTTTGACCTGAAGAAGAATGACATCCGGTTTGTGGAGGACGACTGGGAGAACCCGACTTTGGGGGCCTGGGGGCTGGGTTGGGAGGTGTGGCTCAATGGCATGGAGGTGACGCAGTTCACTTACTTCCAGCAGGTGGGCGGCATCGATTGCAAGCCGATCACGGGGGAGATCACTTACGGCCTGGAGCGTCTGGCGATGTACTTGCAGGGCGTGGACAATGTCTACAACCTGAAGTGGACCGAGGGGCTGAGCTACGGTGATGTGTATAAACAAAACGAGGTCGAGCAGTCGACGTATAACTTTGAGCACTCGGATGTGGATTTTCTGTTCACGGCGTTTGGTGCCCATGAAAAACAGGCCCAGCACCTGATGCAGGCGCAATTGGCGTTGCCGGCCTATGAGCAGGTGCTGAAGGCCGCACACACCTTTAACTTGTTGGATGCGCGGGGGGCGATCAGTGTGACTGAGCGTGCCGCTTATATAGGCCGCATACGAAATTTGGCGCGCAGTGTGGCGCAGAGTTATTTGGAGAGCCGTGAGCGGCTGGGCTTCCCCATGGCCCCGCCCGAGTGGGTGGCCCAGATGCAAAAGAAGGTGGCCTGAGCATGAGCACGCAAAATTTGCTGGTGGAGCTGTTTGTGGAGGAGCTGCCGCCCAAGGCCCTGCGTCAGCTGGGGCATGCTTTTGCCCAGGTGTTGGGCGCGCAGTTGGTGGCGCAGGGTCTGTGTGAGGCGCAGTCGGTGGTGACGCCTTTTGCCACGCCGCGCCGCCTGGCTGCGCACGTCAGCGGGGTGCGGGCCAAGGCGGCAGATCGCCCGCTGCGCCAAAAGCTGATGCCGGTGAGTGTGGGGCTGGATGCACAGGGCCAGCCGACCCCGGCGTTGCTTAAAAAATTGCAGTCCCTCGGGGTGAATGCGGCGCAGGCGGCGGGCGCTGTGGCGGGTTTGCAGCGCGCGCCCGACGGCAAGGCCGAGGCTTTGTTTTATGACAGTGTGGCCCCGGGTGTGGATTTGGCGGGTGGCTTGCAAAAGGCGTTGGATGAGGCGCTGGCCAAGTTGCCGATACCGAAGGTGATGCAGTACCAGTTGCATGCCGATTGTGAGTTGCCGGGCTGGAGCAGTGTGAATTTTGTGCGTCCGGCGCATGGCCTGGTGGCTTTGTATGGCGAGCAGGTGGTGCCGGTGTCGGCCTTGGGCCTGCGTTCGGGCCGCCAGACCCGGGGCCATCGTTTTGAGGCCAGCCGTGAGGTGTTGGATGTGGCCCATGCCGACCAATACGCCGAAACCTTGTTGACGCAGGGGGCGGTGATGGTGGGGTTTGAGGAGCGCCGCGCGGAGATTGAGCGCCAATTGGCCGCAGCCGCCTTGGCAGTGGGTGGGGGTGTGCGGCCGATTGCGGATGAGGCTTTGCTGGATGAGGTGACGGCTTTGGTGGAGCGGCCCCATGTGTTGACTTGCCAATTTGAGCCGGAGTTTTTGGAGGTGCCGCAAGAGTGCCTGATTTTGACGATGAAGGCCAACCAGAAGTACTTCCCGCTGCTGGATGCGCAGGGCAAGTTGACGCACCGCTTTTTGGTGGTGAGCAATATTCGCCCCGCAGACGCAAGCGCGGTGGTGGGCGGCAATGAACGGGTGGTGCGCCCGCGCCTGGCCGATGCCAAGTTCTTTTTTGACCAGGATCGCAAGAAATCGCTGGCGGATCGGGTGGATGGTTTGGCCAAGGTGGTGTACCACAACAAGCTGGGGACGCAGGGCGAGCGCACCGAGCGTGTGCGTGCCATTGCCCGCGCGCTGGCCGCACAGTGGCCGCAGACGACGCCTGCGTTTGCTGAGCAGGTGGATGTGGCCGCGCGTTTGGCCAAGACCGATTTGCTGACGGATATGGTGGGCGAGTTTCCAGAGTTGCAAGGCATTATGGGGGGTTACTATGCCCGCCACGATGGTTTGGGCGATGCGGTGGCGCAGGCCATTGAGGACCACTACAAGCCGCGTTTTGCAGGGGATGAGTTGCCGCGCAACCCGGTGGGTTTGGTGGTGGCCCTGGCCGACAAGCTGGAAACCCTGGTGGGGATGTTTGGCATAGGCCAATTGCCCACGGGTGACAAAGACCCGTTTGCCTTGCGCCGCCATGCGCTGGGCGTGATCAGGATGTTGCGCGAGTCGCAACTGCCGCTGGGCTTGAGCCGTTTGTGGCAGGCGGCTGTGCCGGTTTTTGGGGGTTTGATCAGTGACCCGACCGAGGCCTTGAGCGAGTTTGTGTTTGACCGTTTGGCGGGTGCATTGCGCGAGGGCGGCTATAACCCGCAGGAGATTGCGGCGGTGCTGGGGTTGCGGCCCGACAGTCTGGCCGATGTGGCGCAGCGTTTGGAGGCGGTGCGGGCTTTTGCCGCGCTGCCCGAGGCGGCGGCGTTGGCGGCAGCCAATAAGCGCATAGGTAATATTTTGAAGAAGGCGGTGGATGCCCGGCAAGCGGTGGAGGCGCGGGTGAACCCGGCGTTGTTGCAAGAGGCTGCCGAGCAGGCCTTGTATGCCCGCATGCAGTCGGTGCTGCCGCAGGCGGATCAGTTGTTTGAAAAGGGTGACTACACCGCTTCTTTGCAGGCCCTGTCGGCTTTGCGGTCCGAGGTGGATGCGTTTTTTGATGGGGTGATGGTCAATGCCGAGCAGCTGGAGTTGCGGTTGAACCGGCAGGGGCTTTTGAAGCAGTTGCATGGGGCCATGAATCGGGTGGCCGATTTGGCCCAGTTGGCGGTGGCTTGAGCCATATGGGGATCAAACTCGTCATTTTCGACCGGGACGGCACGATCAATGCCGACCGCGATGACTATGTGAAGTCTGCCGATGAGTTTGAGCCCTTGCCTGGTGCGCTGGAGGCGATTGCGCAGCTGAACCATGCCGGGTTTCATGTGGCGGTGGCGACCAATCAGTCGGGATTGGGCCGGGGTTTGTTTGACATGGCCGCACTCAATGCGATGCACAGCAAGATGAACAAAATGCTGGCTGCGGTGGGTGGCAGGGTGGATGCGGTGTTTTTTTGCCCGCACAGCCCGGATGAGGCTTGTGCCTGTCGCAAGCCGGCACCGGGTTTGTATGAGCAGATTGGCGAGCGCTTTGGGGTGTCGCTGCAAGGGGTGCCGGTGGTGGGCGATAGCTTGCGTGATTTGCAGGCGGCGGTGGCGGTGGGGGCGCAGCCGCATTTGGTATTGACGGGCAAGTCGGCGGCTTTGCGTGGGCAGGCCTTGCCGGCGTCATTTCCGGCGCAGACCCGGGTGCATGAGGATTTGGCGGCCTTTGTCGCCCACATCTTGCACTTGGCCCCTGACGGGGGCCCCGAGGGGGATGTGCGACAGGGGCGCCCTTGATCGCCGCTCTGCGCTCGGTGTTGCACATGGCCTGGATGGGGCTGACGGTGTGGCCCTATTCGTTTGTGATTTTGGGTCTGGCCGCTGCGGGGGTGCGTGGCGAGCGGCTGTATTGGTGGGCGGTGGGTTGGTTGCGCTGGGCGATAGAGGGGGCACGACTGATCATGGGGGTGCGCTATGAGGTGCAGGGGATGTCGAATTTGCCCACCGGCACGAACAGTCCGGCCATTTTGCTGGTGAAGCATCAGTCTACTTACGAGACTTTTTTGATGCCGGTGATCATGCCCCACCCCTTGGCTTATGTCTTTAAAAAGGAGTTGCTGCGGGTGCCTTTTTTTGGCTGGGCGATGGGCAAGCTGGACATGATTCACATAGACCGCAGTCAACGCGCACAGGCTTTTAATAAGGTGGTGGCGCAGGGGCGTGAGTTGCTGTCCCGGGGGGTGTGGGTGATCATGTTCCCGGAGGGCACGCGCATAGAGAGGGGCGAACGGGGTGTGTATAAAACAGGCGGCACACGTTTGGCGGTGGAGACGGGTGCGCCGGTGATACCGATTGCGGTGACGTCGGCGCGTTGCTGGCCGCGCAAGGCCTTGATCAAGCGGCCCGGGGTGGTGCATGTGTCGATTGGGGCGCCCATAGAGAGCCATGGCCAAGACCCCGAGGCCTTGATGCGGCGAGTGGAAGAGTGGATTGAGGCCGAGATGCGGCGGCTCGACCCAGAGGCTTATACAGAGGGTTGATGCATGGGCCTGGTGCAGTTGGTGTTGGACTTGTTCGCCCCGACCCCAGGACCGGCCGCGAGCCCTGAGCCGCCCAACGATGCCCCGGGGGCGGTGAAGCGCAGGCCCATTGTGTTGTCTTCACAAGCGCTGGATTATGTGCTGGTGCGTTCGCGCCGCCGCACCATAGGCATGCTGGTGGGGCCCGATGGGATAGAGGTGCGCGCACCGCGCTGGGTGAGTGTGCGCGAGATTGAGGCGGCATTGCACGAAAAAGCGGACTGGATTGTGCGCAAGCTGGCCGAGGCGCAGGTGTTGCACAAGCGGCGGCTGGCGCAAGCGATAGAGTGGCGCGAGGGGGCGGTGTTTCCTTATTTGGGGGAGCCGGTGACGATACGCCTGGGGGCGGCGCCGGGTGGTGGGCGAGCGCCGCTGTGGCGCGAGGGAGCGGAGGGGCCTGCCGAGTTGTGTTTGGGGCTGCCGCCGCAGGCCCAAGAGGCGCAGGTGCGCGATGCCGTGCAGGCGTGGCTGATGCGCCAGGCGCGGCCTTATTTCAGTGCGCGGTTGGACCATTTTGCCGAGTTGGCCGGGGTGCGCTGGACGGGGTTGGGCTTGTCGGGCGCGCGCACCCGCTGGGGGAGTGCGAGTGCCGATGGCCGGATACGGTTGAATTGGCGCTTGATGCATTTGCGACCGGCGCTGATTGATTATGTGGTGCTGCACGAGCTGAGCCATTTGAAGGTGATGGATCACAGCCCTTCGTTTTGGGATGCGGTGGGGCAGGTGATGCCTGATTACGATGCGCGGCGCACCGAGTTGCGCGAGCATGCGCTGAATACGGATTTGTAATAGAGAGGGGGGCCCATGCATGCGGGTGTGATGGGGCGTGGATTGGGGTAGACCTCAGTTTCTGGAACGCCCGGGTGCGGCTAATATGGTTGGAACTGGATAGATTTAGGCTGTACCGATGTCTTGTCACTTTTTCCCCCGTGCATGGTTTGTGGCTCTGGCTTGGGCTTTGAGCCTGGGCGCAATGATGAATGCCGCTAGAGCTCAAGCCCTGGCGCCTGGCGAGTTTCGGGTGACTTTGCTGGGCACGGGCAGCCCTGCGCCGACGCTAAATCGGTTTGGACCAGGGGTGTTGGTTCAAGCGGGTGGGCAAAACCTGTTGATCGATGCGGGACGCGGGGTGACCCAGCGATTGTGGCAAGCCGGGCTCAAACTGGGACAAGTGGATGCCGTGTTTTTGACGCACTTGCACTCGGATCATCTGGTGGGCCTGCCTGACCTGTGGTTGACGGGTTGGCTGGAGGCCGCTTATGCGCAGCGCAAAGGGCCGTTGGTGGTCTATGGCCCGCAGGGCACACAAAACCTGATGAACGGTTTGCGCAGTGCTTTTGATTGGGACATCAAGGCCCGCATCGCCGACCAGAAGCTGTCGCCCGAGGCAATAGAGTCTAAAGTGACTGAAATCAAACCCGGGGTGATCTATGACCAACAAGGCCTAAAGGTGATGGCGATAGAGGTCGATCACGGGGACTTGTTGCATCCTGCGTTTGGATATCGCATCGATTTCAATGGCCGCTCGGTGACCCTGTCTGGCGACACACGTTTTAATGAAAACCTGATCAAACAGGCGCAGGGCACTGACTTGCTCATTCATCAGGTGGCGGCGGCGCACCCCGATTTGCTCAAGCTGCCGGCGTTTCAGGTGATCATGGCGCACCACACCTCACCACAAGAGGCGGGCACGGTGTTTTCGCGTGTCAAGCCGGCGATGGCGGTGTTCTATCACTTTGTTTTGTTGGGTACACCGGCGATCAAGCCCGTGACCGAGAAGGAAGTGTTTGATTTGGCGCGGACGACTTATGACGGCCCCATGATGATTGGCGAAGATCGGATGGCGTTTCAGATTGAGCGTGGGAAGGTGACGCTGATGCCGCGGGATAGATAGGCGCGGCCCTGTGACTGCCCGCTGCGGCGGGTGAGCCTATGTTGCAAAATGGGTGCATGGATGCTTTTTGGGGCGCCATGCCGATGGTGAAGAAAAGGTGATTGTTGGATGACTACACACAGCCCTGACTGGTACAACGAGCAGTACAACAACCGGGCGCGGGTGCCTGACTGCCAGACGCATTTGAAAAACTGGGCCGATTGGTCGGC
>JBEBAJ010000134.1:0-6893 GCA_041158965.1 Pseudomonadota bacterium
AGCACGCCCTTGATGACCGGTGTTTGCTGGTTGGTCGGCTCTTGCGAGCGGCGCGTCACGGCCGTGGGGTCTTCGAACTCTTCGGCCATTTTGTAGCTGGCTTCCATCCGATCCAGACGCGGGTCGTCGTGTTTCAGGCGCTCTAACTTGTAATTGGGTGTCTCCAGCGTTTTGTTGGGCACCAGCAGCACGCTGATGCGTTGCTTGATCTCGATCTTGGCGATCTCGGTGCGCTTTTCGTTCAGCAGGAACGACGCCACTTCCACTGGCACTTGGGCGTGCACGGCGGCAGTGTTGTCCTTGTTCGCCTCCTCCTGGATGATGCGCAAAATTTGCAGCGCCGAGCTCTCGGTGTCGCGCACATGGCCCGAACCGCCGCAACGCGGGCAGGGAATGGACGCACCCTCTGACAGGGCAGGGCGCAGCCGCTGACGGCTCATCTCCATCAGGCCAAATTTGCTGATCGAGCCAAATTGCACGCGGGCGCGGTCTTGGCGCAGGGCGTCACGCAGGCGGTTTTCCACTTCGCGACGATTGCGGCTTTCTTCCATGTCGATGAAGTCGATCACGATCAGGCCGCCCAGGTCACGCAGTCGCATCTGGCGCGCCACCTCGTCAGCGGCCTCCAGGTTGGTGCGGGTGGCGGTCTCTTCAATGTCGCCGCCTTTGATGGCGCGTGCCGAGTTCACGTCCACCGACACCAGGGCTTCGGTGTGGTCGATCACAATGGCACCGCCCGAAGGCAAGTTGACCGTACGGGCATAAGCCGATTCGATCTGGTGTTCGATCTGGAAACGCGAGAACAGCGGGGTGTCGTCACGGTAGCGTTTGACGCGCGGGGCAAACTCGGGCATCACGTGCGACATGAACTGCTGGGCTTGCTCGTAAATATCGTCGGTATCGATCAGGATGTCGCCGATATCGCCATTGAAATAGTCGCGTATGGCCCGGATCACCAGGCTCGATTCCTGATAAATCAGGAAGGCACCCTTGCCCGACTGGGCCGCGCCGTCTATGGCCCCCCAGAGCTTAAGAAGATAGTTCAGGTCCCACTGCAACTCGGGGGCGCTGCGGCCTATGCCTGCCGTGCGAGCAATGATGGACATGCCGTTGGGGTACTCCAACTGGTCCATGGCCTCTTTGAGTTCATTGCGGTCTTCGCCCTCTATGCGTCGGCTCACGCCACCGCCACGCGGGTTATTGGGCATGAGCACCACATAGCGGCCAGCCAGGCTGACAAAGGTGGTCAGGGCAGCGCCTTTGTTGCCCCGCTCTTCCTTCTCTACCTGGACCAGCATTTCCTGGCCCTCTTTGATCACATCCTGAATGCGCGCCTGGCTGGGCGAGACCCCGGCTGAAAAATACTGCTTGGAAATCTCCTTGAAAGGCAAAAATCCATGTCTTTCTTCGCCGTAGTCGACAAAACAGGCCTCTAAAGAGGGCTCAACGCGCGTCACCACCGCTTTATATATATTGCCTTTGCGCTGCTCGCGCCCTTCAATTTCAATTTCATAGTCGAGCAGTTTTTGCCCGTCCACAATCGCCAACCGGCGTTCTTCCGCCTGAGTGGCGTTGATCAGCATCCGTTTCATGATGCATTCCTTTGTTCAAAACATCACAGCTCCGCCAGGGGAGCAAAGGTGCCCCGGGGTTTGATGGGTGAACAGTCTGGGAATGCTGCGCGCGGGCCTACCGTCTCAAGGACGGCGCCGGTGCGTGGGGGGGTGGATGGGGGCGAGCCGATGCAAATGTGAACCCCGGCGCAAAAGCCGCAAGGGGGTACGCACTGTAGCCACGGGGGGGCGCAAGGACACCGGACCATGTGCCGGCCTAAGCCAGTTCCACATTGACCAAATCCAAATAGAAAGCGCCCACATGAGTGTTGTCTCGCTTGAGATCCGTGACCAGCCAAAAAGGGCTGGCCCAGCAATATTCCGTTGAATGTTCAAACATCAATCCCCACCGAACTGGCAACACCCGCCTGTTCAACACAGCGGACACCTATGCACAAAATTCGGGGGCATCGACCTCACAGCGGGGCATCGTTCGTGCTCTAATCTGTTTTTATTTCAAGCACTTGGAAACCATCGCTGGTGAAAGACATTATAGAGCCAGAACCGTCGGCGCCCAACCCGCAGGTCCAAAATTTAGTTGTAGATGCAGAGTCTGCAGGCCAGCGGCTGGATAATTTTCTGGTGCGACACCTCAAGGGTGCGCCCAAGTCTTTGATTTATCGAATCATTCGATCGGGTGAGGTCAGGGTGAACAAGGGCCGGGTCAGTGCAGAAACCCGGGTAAACCCTGGCGATCTAATCCGGGTGCCTCCCCTGCGACTCAGCACCCCACAGCCAGAAACCCTGGCTGCACCGGCCAGAGAATTCCCGGTGTTGTTTGAAGACGACAGCTTATTGGCCATCGACAAGCCCTCGGGCACGGCAGTGCACGGCGGCAGCGGTGTCAGTTTCGGGGTCATCGAACAATTGCGCCGTGCCCGGCCATCGGCCCGCCTGCTGGAGTTGGTGCACCGCCTCGATCGGGAAACCAGCGGCGTGCTCCTGGTGGCCAAAAAGCGCAGCGCCCTAAAACACCTGCAAGACCAGTTTCGCGAACGCGAAACGGGCAAAACTTATCTGGCCATGGTGCAGGGTCAGTGGCCGTCTAACCGCAAGGTCATCGACCTGCCCCTGGAAAAATTCACTTTGACCAAAGGCGAAGCCGAGGGTGAGCGCCGCGTCCGCGTGGTGGGCAAAGACGACCCCAATGGCATGCGTGCCATCACCCTGGTCAAAGTCGCCCGACTGGTGGGCTCTTACACTTTGCTCGAAGTCACCATCAAAACCGGGCGTACCCACCAGATCAGGGTTCATCTCGCCAGTCTGGGTCACCCCATATTGGGTGATGACAAATACGGCGATTTCGATGCCAACCGGGCGCTGCAAAAAGCGGGGCTCAAGCGCATGTTCCTGCACGCTTGGCGGCTGCAATTTAGGCATCCGGGAAGCGGGGAGAATGTCAGGCTAGAGAGCGCCTTGCCCCCGGAACTGCAACAATTCATCCATCATTTACAGCCTGGAGAAACCGTTGCGCCGCTTTGACCTGATCGCGTTTGACTGGGACGGCACGCTGTTTGACAGCACCGCCATCATCACGCGCTGCATCCAGGAGGCTGTGCGCGATGTTGGTGGCAAAGTACCCAGCTCGCAAGACGCTTCTTATGTCATAGGCATGGCCCTGATGCCTGCTCTGGCCCATGCGGCCCCCGATGTGCCCAAAGACAAATACCCTTTGCTGGGTGAGCGCTACCGCCACCACTATCTGGCGCATCAAGACGACCTGAGCCTGTTCGATGGCATTTTGGATCTCTTGCACACCCTGCGCTCACGCCAGCACAGTCTGGCGGTGGCCACAGGCAAAAGCCGGGCCGGGCTCAATCATGTGCTCAACAGTGTCGAGTTGCACCATTTGTTCGATGCCACCCGCACCGCTGACGAAACCGCCGGCAAGCCCAACCCGCTGATGTTGCAGGAACTCATGGCCGAGCTGGGCGTGCCGCCAGAGCGTACCCTCATGATCGGCGACACAACCCACGACCTGGAAATGGCGCACCATGCCGGATGCCCCTGCATAGGGGTCAGCTATGGGGCGCATGAGCCCGAGTCATTTGCACGCTGGAACCCCCTCTTCATCGCCCACTCGGTGTCTGAGTTGCAACAGTGGTTGCTCGATCATGGATGAACCAGCCATCCTTTTGTGCCAAAGCCGCGATCTGGTCGATGGCGGCCTGGGCGTGCCCTTTGATGTCATTTACGCCGGGCAGACCTGCCGGGCCTTCGCCATCCGACACGAGGGCCAAGCCAGGGCCTACCTCAACCGCTGTTCCCATGTCGCGATGGAGCTCGATTTCCAGCCCAATCGTTTTTTTGACGAAAGCGGGCAATACCTCATTTGTGCCACCCACGGCGCCATGTTTGACCCATCCACCGGGCATTGCAAAGGCGGCCCTGGCCGCGGTGGCCTGATCCCCATCGCTGTGAGCGAAGTCGATGGAGTGGTGCGATGGCATACTGCTTACAACCTAAAACCCCTGGAGTTCTGACCTCGCCATGAATGAAACCCCGCTGGCTCCCGAACGTGAGCGCGATGCTTTGCTCGAATGGATGCAAGCCCAAATCAAAGAGCAACGCGCCACCCGCCGCTGGAAAATATTTTTTCGCCTGTGCTGGCTGCTGGTCGTGATCGTGGTTTTATGGGCCGGGCTGCATCGATCCAGCCTCAGCAGCGACCCCACTGCGCCGCACACGGCCCTGGTCGAAATCCGCGGCGAGATCGGCACGGGTGCCGAAACCAGTGCCGAAGACGTGCTCGATGCATTGCGCGAGGCTTTCTCTGACGAGGGCTCGCAGGCCGTGGTCTTGCGCATCAATTCTCCCGGTGGCAGCCCGGTGCATGCCGGCCTCATCAACGACGAAGTCCGTCGCCTCAAGGCCAAGCACGAGAAGCCCGTTTACGCGGTGGTGGAAGAGTCTTGCGCATCGGCCGCTTATTACATTGCAGTGGCTGCAGACCGCATTTATGTGGACAAAGCCAGCATCGTGGGCAGCATCGGCGTGCTCATGGACGGTTTCGGTTTCACTGGTTTGATGGACAAACTGGGTGTCGAGCGCCGCTTGCTCACCGCGGGTGAAAACAAGGGCCTGCTAGACCCCTTCAGCCCACTCAATAAAACGCAACGTGCCCACGCCCAATCGATGCTCGACCAAATCCACCGTCAGTTCATTGAGGTGGTGCGCGAAGGGCGTGGCGAGCGACTGAAAGAAACCCCCGAGATGTTCAGCGGTCTGTTCTGGACCGGTGAGCAAGCCGTCAAATTAGGCCTGGCCGACGAATTGGCCAGTCTTGATACCGTCGCGCGCGAGGTCGTCAAGGCCGAAGACATCATCGATTACACCCGCCGCGAAAACGTGGCCGAGCGACTGGCCAAGCGCTTCGGTGCCGCCGTGGGCGAGGGCGCCGTCAAAGCGCTGCGCGGCATGACCGCGATCCGCTGATCCGCCAGACAAGTTCAATACGGCCCTAGGCCCCGATGGCAAACACCGCGGGTGTTTGGGCATCGGGCCCATCGGGGTTTGTTCGCCACTTGGCCACCGTCTGGGTCCGCACCGATTGGGTGGCCAGGGTCAGGCCACTGGCCACGCACAGCCGGGTCTGTGGCCCCAGCCCCTGCAACAAGGCGCCCATCATGGCGGCATTGCGATACGGTGTTTCAATCCAGATCTGGGTTTGCCTGGTTTTAATTGCCATTTGTTCCAGCTGTTTGATGCGCGCCAGACGCTGCGCGGCGTCTTGCGGCAGGTAGCCGACAAACGCAAACTGTTGGCCGCTCAGCCCGCTGGCCGCCAGAGCCAGCAGCAAAGACACCGGCCCCACCAGCGGCACCACGTTCAGGCCCAATTCGTGTGCGGCCCGCACCACCGAAGCGCCTGGGTCGGCCACGGCGGGCATGCCCGCCTCGCTCACCAGGCCCATGTCATGGCCATCCAAGGCCGCCGCCAACAGAGGCCGGGCATCAAACTCACCTTGATGGTCGCCGTGTTTGTGCACAGCCCGTGGCAATTCAGTGATGTTCATCGCCTGCAAAGGGCAGGGCAAAGAATGCACGGCTTCGACGCGTTTCAAAAAGGCCCGCAAGCTTTTGGCGTTTTCGGCCACCCAGTGGCTCAGGCTGGCCGCGCTTCGCAGGGTCGCTTCGGGCAACACATCGCGCACGGGGGCATCCACCGCCACCCCAAAGTCCAGCGGGGTAGGCACCAGATAGAGTGTGCCGTGCTTCTTCACAGCAAGGGCAACCCGGCCAGACGCAGCAATTGACAGGTGCGTATCAGTGGCAAACCAATCAATGCGGTCGGGTCGTCGCTGTCAATCGACGCCAGCAAGGCGATGCCCAGCCCCTCGCTTTTGGCGCTGCCCGCACAGTCATAGGGCTGCTCGGCGCGCAAATAAGATTCGATGGCCGCATCACTGAGCGTTCTGAATTGCACCCGCACGGCGGCCAGATCGCTGCCCTCAAAGCCGCTCTCCATGCACACCACGCTGAGTGCCGTCTGGAACACCACACACTGTCCACTCATGCGCCGCAACTGCGCCACGGCCCTGTCATGGCTGCCCGGCTTGCCCAGAGGTTCCCCGTTCAAATCGGCCACCTGATCAGAGCCGATCACCAGCGCCTGCGGAAAACGGC
The DNA here is from genome assembly GCA_041158965.1 of Pseudomonadota bacterium. GTDB lineage: Bacteria > Pseudomonadota > Gammaproteobacteria > Burkholderiales > Burkholderiaceae_C > Limnohabitans. Next base: position 6,239 of record JBEBAJ010000134.1, read on the forward strand.
GTGCCACGGCTTGTGCCTTGCTCAGGGCCAGCCGGCGGGCCAGAGCGGCCGGGGCTTCGCCGGCTTTCGGGGTTTCATCCACTTGCGGGGCGGCCACCTCAAAGGGCAGACCCAGACGGGACAACAATTCGCGCCGATAACGCGAGGTAGAGCCCAACACAAGGGGGCGCGGCAAGTCAGGGGAATACGCACTCATGCCGCCATTCTCTTACACTGTGGGCATGAAAAAAACATGGGATCCGCAGCGGCTCGATGTGCGGGCCTTCGCCCGCGACGGGGGTACCCTCTCTGGGCAGTCCACTTGGGGCCAAATGCCCCGTTTGCAGTCAGAGCAAGGCCCCGCCGAGGCGGATGCGTCCGCACTGGCCGTGACATGGTGTTTGATCGGCCAGGTCAAAGACTTGCGCGGCGGTGCCCATCAGACCTGGCTGCGGGTTCAGGCCGAGTCCAGCCTGCGCCTCATCTGCCAAAGATGTCTGCAACCGATGACTCAGGGCTTGAGCGTGGATCGCCCCTTCCGCTTCGTCTCGACAGAGCAAGCTGCCATGGCCGAAGACGACCAGGCAGAGGAAGACCTGTTGGTGGCCAGCCAGGCCTTTGACGCCCTGACCCTGATCGAAGACGAGCTCATCCTGGCCATGCCCATCGTGCCGCG
>JBEBAJ010000135.1:0-6861 GCA_041158965.1 Pseudomonadota bacterium
AAAAATCATTAATAAGAATTAATAAATAGACATATCTCCATATAATGTATTACCATATCACTCATCTCAACGACATGCGCATGGTGCGCATCTTGTCTTGCCCCACAGAGGCTCTATGACCACCCACCACACCCAAACAGGCCGCAAATCCAGCCCTGGCAACCCCGATCACCCCAGCCACACCATTGGCGCGGGCAGCACCAACCAGCCCGGCAACCACGGCACCCCCTCGGCCCAAGCCGCCACCGCCTCAAACCCATCCACCGAACCGTTGGGCTTGAAGCGCCGCCACTTCATGGGCACCGCCTTGGCACTTGATGCCGCTGCGCTGCTGGCCGCCTGCGGCGGGGGCGGGGGCGGTGGTAACTCAGGCAGTACCAGCGGCAGCAGTTCGGGAAGTAGCTCGGGAAGCAGTTCTGCCAGTGGTTCGGCCAGCAGCAGCTCAAGCAGTGCATCCAGCAGCAGCTCAAACAGCGCCTCCAGCAGCAGCTCTGCCAGTGGCTCCGGCAGTGGCAGCGCAGCACCCACCAATTGGGTGGTCACCACCTTGGCGGGTAATGGGGCGACCCTTCCATTTGCCGATGGAACCGGTGCCACGGCCACTTTTAACATTCCTTCAGGAATCGCAGTGGACACCAGTGGATCAGTGTATGTGGCCGATCAGGGCACGCAACGCATCCGCAAAATCACCCCTGCGGGCCTCGTCAGCACCTATGCCGGCACGGGTGCGTCGGGTTACGTGGATGGAACGGGTGGCACAGCGCAATTCAACTACCCTACTGACGCCGCCTTTGACACCAGCGGAAATCTGTATGTGGCAGATTACTCTAACCACATGATCCGCAAGATCAGCCCTGAGGGTGTGGTCAGCACCCTGGCAGGCAGCGCGGGGGCTTCGGGGTTTGCCGATGGCACAGGCTCAGCGGCGACATTCAACACCCCATCTGGCATCGCTGTCGACCAAAGCGGCCATGTGTATGTGGCCGATTACAGCAACCACCTCATCCGCAAAATCAGCCCGGCGGGGGCGGTCACCACACTCGCCGGGATGGCCAACACCACAGGTTCTGCAGATGGCATGGGCACCGCGGCAAGCTTTAATTCCCCCAGAGGCGTCGCATTAGACACCATTGGCACAGTTTATGTGGCCGATAAGTACAACCACCGAATTCGCAAAATCACCCCAGCAGGCTTGGTCAGCACCTTGGCCGGAGGGGCTGCTGGCTTTGCGGATGGCACCATCGGAACGGCGCAATTCCGCACCCCTATAAGTGTCACGGTGGATGCCAGTGGCAATTTATATGTGGGCGACCAAGACAACCATCGCATTCGCAAAATCACCCCCATCTACTGACTTAAGCCAACCCCCACGCATTCAAAATAGTCAAACCCCAACCTCTCCCCACGAATGGTCGCGGGCTATGGGTTCACCGATTGGCGTCAAACCCCCATTTCTTTTCGCTTGGTCCATCGCCAGCGTCAGTGGTGTCGGTGTTTCGCCCTTTGAATTAAGACACAGCGGGCTCACACCCACATCTGCGCCCCCACATTGGCGCCAGGCGCATCACCCAGGCCGGGCAGACACCATGGATCAGAGCAGGAGCGGGGTTTCCTTTATCATTCCAGCCTCTTAAACCCACTCCTCACCCATCATGTCCAGCACCAACCCCAAAACCTACGACCCCGCACCCGCCACCCAAGTCGCCTTTTTGGGCTTGGGCGTGATGGGCTTTCCCATGGCCGGGCATTTGGCCCTGGCGGGTCACCACGTCACCGTCTACAACCGCAACCCCGCCAAGGCACAAGCCTGGGTCCAGGAGTTTGGGGGGCACAGTGCCGCCACCCCGCGCCAGGCCGTGGCCCAGGCTGACATCGTGTTCATGTGCGTCGGCAACGACGACGACTTGCGCTCCGTGGTGCTGGGCTCAGACGGCGCCCTGGCAGGCATGAAAAAAGGTGCCTTGCTGGTCGATCACACCACCGCATCGGCCAACGTCGCCCGCGAACTGCACGGCTTGGCCGCCGCGCAAGGGGTGGGCTTCATCGATGCGCCCGTATCGGGCGGTCAAGGCGGGGCCCAGAACGGGCTGCTGACCGTGATGTGCGGGGGGGAGTCTGCCGCTTTTGAACGCGCCAAACCGGTCGCCATGGCCTACTCACGCTCCTTCGCCCTCATGGGCCCGCCTGGCGCAGGCCAGCTGACCAAAATGGTCAACCAGATCTGTATCGCGGGGCTGGTGCAAGGCCTCAGCGAAGGCATCGCCTTTGGCCAACGCGCCGGGCTCGACATGGCCCAGGTGCTCGACGTCATCGGCAAAGGGGCGGCCCAAAGCTGGCAAATGGACAACCGGGGCAAAACCATGGTCCAAGACAAATTCGATTTCGGCTTTGCCGTCGACTGGATGCGCAAAGACCTGGGCCTGGTCATGGACGAAGCCAAACGCAACGGCGCCCGTGTCCCGGTCACCGCCCTGGTCGACCAGTTTTACGCCGACGTGCAGCAAATGGGGGGGTCACGCTACGACACCTCCAGCCTGATCAAGCGCCTGCGCTGACCACCTCTCACCTGCCCCCTCACCCGCCCGGACCCGCTCCGGGCGACCAAGGCGGGTGGGCTCAGTTCTTGGGCGGTGCGGGCAACAGGCTGTTGAGTTCAGCCTCGGTCAACACTTCAAAAATCCGCACGACTTTTTTCACGCCACTGACCTGCCGCGCCACCTCGGTGGCCCGATCGGCCTCACGCTGCGTCACCCGACCCATCAAATAAACCACGCCGCGCTCGGTCACGATTTTGTAGGCATTGGCAAAAATATCTTTGCTATCGACCATCTGGCCTTTCACCTTGGCCGTGATCAGCGCATCGGTCGAGCGCTCGGTCAGCGTCGAGTTCGGGCCGATCACCGTCTCATTCACCACCTGGCGCACGTTTTCTACCTCAGACACCAAGCGCTGCACATACTCGCGGTCCTGGCCATTGGGCACCTCACCCGTGATCAGCACCTGCCGGTTGTAACTGGTGATATTGAGGTGGGCGCGGCTGCCCATCATTTCACGAATGCGGCCATTGGCCTTGAGCTCGATGTTTTCGTCTTCCAGCTGTATGCCCGACGTGCGGCGATCAGAGGCCACCATGGCCCCACCCACCATGCCGCCGACCATCAAAGGTGCACAAGCCGACGCCATCGCCGCCAAGGTCCCGATCAAAGCCCATCGAATCAAACGCTGTTTCATGTATTTCCTTCCTGGGTGCCCAGTAACAAAGTGTCCACGCCGTCGCACAAACAGTGGATGGTCAACAGATGAACCTCCTGGATGCGCGCCGTGCGATCGTGCGGCACGCACAAATGAAAATCGGTGTCGCGCAACATCGCCCCCATGCGGCCACCGCCTTTGCCCGTCAAGGCAATCACCGTCATCTCGCGCTGATGCGCCGCCTCGATGGCCGCAATCACATTGGCCGAATTGCCGCTGGTTGAAATGGCCAACAACACATCGCCGGGCTGCCCCAAGGCGCGCACCTGCTTGGCATAAATCTGATCAAAGTGGTAATCGTTGGCAATCGCCGTCAAAATCGAGCTGTCGGTGCTCAGCGCAATCGCCGCCAACTCGGGGCGCTCACGCTCAAATCGGCCCACAAACTCGGCAGCGAAATGCTGACAATCGGCAGCCGAGCCCCCATTGCCGCAAGCCAGCACCTTGCCCCCATTGGTCACGCAAGCCATCAAGGCCTGCACAGCATCTGCGATGGGCTTGGACAATTGCTCTGCCGCCTGATACTTCAGGTCGGCACTGTCGATGAATTGCTGTCCGATGCGTTGTTCTAACATAGCCTTCATCATAAACCGAGATTGTCCACCAGGCCCACTCACGACCCTGCTGGCCTATAAAGTAAATGCGCCCTCAATCCAGCGCAAGCCCTGCGGCTCCAGAGCCACCACATCAAAGCGACAAAAAGGCGGCTCACCCCGCCAACGGTTCAGGAAATGGCGTGCGGCCCAAATGATGCGGCGCTGTTTGGCCGGGGTGACGCTGCCCAAGGCGCCGCCCCAATGGGCATGCCGCCTGGCACGAACCTCCACAAAAACCACCACACCCTTGGGGTCGCGCATGATCAAATCAATTTCACCACCCCCTCGGCCTGGCGACCGATAATGGCGCTGCAACAATTGCCAGCCGCGTGCGCGCAAGTGCTCCAGCACCTGCGCTTCAGCCGCATCGCCCATGGCCTTGGTGCTGGCCCGATTGGGCCAATCCGCCACAACTGAGGTGATTTTTGAACCCATTGTTTGACTCCGCCCATAGCGCCGCCCGCTCCGTGGCCTCTACACAGCATTATCCGCAGGGCGCGCTCTATCTGGTGCCCACGCCCATTGGTAATCTGGCCGATATCAGCCTGCGCAGCCTTTACCTTTTAAGCCTGGTCGACGCCGTCGCCTGTGAAGACACCCGCCACACCCAACAACTCTGGCGCGCCCTGGGCGCAGACACAGGCCGGGTGCGCTGGCTGGCCCTGCATCAGCACAATGAAAACGAGGCCTCTGAACAAGTGCTGGAAATGCTGGCCCAAGGCCTGCGCGTCGCCTACATGAGCGACGCGGGCACACCCGGCATCTCCGACCCGGGCTCGCGCCTGGTCGCCGCCATGCACCGCGCCGGGCGCCGCGTCATCCCCCTGCCCGGCCCCAGCAGTGTCACCACCTTGCTCAGCGCCAGCGGGGCCTGGGCCGGCGACGAGGCCGGGTTTGTGTTCATCGGTTTCTTGCCCGCCAAAGGGGCCAAACGCAGCCAGCGCATCAGCCAACTGCTGGCCGACCCGCGCCCCCAATGTCTGCTTGAGGCTCCGCACCGCATCGCCGCCCTGGCCCAAGACCTGCAGGCGGGCGGCGAGCGCGGCCTCACCATAGGCCGCGAACTCAGCAAACAGTTTGAAGAAATCGCCAGCATGCCTTGCCAACAACTGGGGGCCTGGTTGGCAGCCTCGGCCACGCGCAGCAAAGGCGAATTTGCCCTGGTCTTGCACGAATCACCGCAAAGCAGCCAGAGCACAAGCATCGCGGGTGAGCGTGAACTGCGCCTGCTGCTGCCGCATCTGCCCCTGCGCAGCGCCGTGCAACTGGCGGCAGAGTTGTCCGGCAGCCCGCGCAACACCCTCTACACCCTGGCCCTCAGCTGGCAAAAAGACAGCGCTGAACGCCCATAGGGGGCACCCCTTGCAACAACCCCACACTCGCTGTGTGCCGCCATCTTGGGCAAAATAAGCTCAAACACAACCGCTCTGTTTGAGGAGAACCCCATGTCGAACTGGAAACGCCGAACCTTCCTGTCCCTGCTCGCCCTCAGCGGCGGGCTCGCCATGGCCCAAGACAAATACCCGGTCAAAACCGTGACCCTCATCGTCCCCCAGGCGGCGGGCGGGGCCAACGACGCCATCGCCCGCGTCATCGCCCAAAAACTCACCGAACAAACCGGCATCTCTTTTGTCATTGAAAACCGCACCGGTGCCGGCGGCAACGTCGGCGCAGCCGCGGCCGCCAAAACCCGCCCCGATGGCTACACCCTCATGCTGACCGCCGACAGCGTCATGGTCATCAACCCCGCCCTCTACAAAACCACAGGCTTTGACACCCTCAAAGACTTCGAGCCCGTGGCCTCCGTCGCCACCGCCGGTTATGTGCTCGTGGCCAACCCCTCATTTCCGGCCAAAAACGTCTCCGAACTGATCGCCTTGGCCAAACAACAGCCCGGCAAAATCAACATCGGCTCAGCGGGCAACGGCACCCTCAACCACCTCATCGGTGAAATGCTGGGCAAAGAGGCCGGCATCGATCTCGTCCACGTCCCCTACAAAGGCGCGGCCGCAGCCGTCACCGACCTGGTGGCCGGGCAAGTACAAGTCTCGGTCCAAAGCCTGCCCTCCTCCATCGCATTCATCAAGAACGGCAAAATCAATGTGCTGGGTGTCGTCAATCCCAAACGCATCGCAGCCCTCTCCGACAGCCCCACCATCGGCGAAACTTTGAAAGGCTTTGGCACCACCCCCTGGTATGGGCTATTTGCGCCGGCTGGCACGCCCAAAGCCATCGTCGCCCAACTCAACGCCGAAATCGCCAAGGCGCTCGAATCCAAAGACGTGCAAGAGCGTTTGGCCGGCGTGGGCTGCGAGCCCTACAAAAGCACCCCCGAACAATTCAGCAGCCTGATCCGTGCCGACCTGGTGCGCTGGGCGGGCATCGTCAAATCTTCCGGTGCCAGCATCGACTGACCCAGCCTTCACCGCGGGCGCAATGCGCGACTGAGCAACACCACCGGCAACAGGCCCACCGCCACCAGCGCCAGCGAAGGCCAGGCCGCCTCGCCCAGCCGCTCATCGCGCGCCAACTGGTGCGCCATCACCGCCAGCGTGTCGCTGTTAAATGGCCGCAGCACCAATGTCACCGGCAGCTCCTTCATCACATCCACAAACACCAGCAAAGCCGCTGCCGCCAGCGGTCGGCGCAACAAGGCCCCGTGCACACGCCACACCAGGCGCCCACCGCTCACCCCCAACATCCGGGCACTGTCATCCACCGCCATCGGAATCCGGGTGTAGCCGCTTTGCACCGACTGCAAAGCCACCGCCACAAAACGCACCAAATAAGCCCACACCAAACCCAACACGGTGGCGGTCAGCCAATGCCCCGCCCCCAGCCCTGGCCAATGGGCTTGCAACCAACCCAGCGGCCACAACAAACCCACCACCACCACCGCACCGGGCATGGCATAACCCAAGCCCACCAAACCGCGCAGCGATCGATTCATCCAATGGGGTTGCAAACGCTCCTGCGCCAACAAGGCCCACGCCAGCCCCGTGGCCAACACCGC
>JBEBAJ010000136.1:0-6809 GCA_041158965.1 Pseudomonadota bacterium
CGCCAGGTCGCGGGCGATGGGTAAGGTCATGCCCACCACCCCGCCTTTGGAGGCGCTATAGGCCGCCTGACCGATTTGCCCATCGTAAGCCGCCACCGAGGCGGTCGAGACGATGCAACCCCGCTCCCCCGTGGGCTCGGGATCGTTTCGCTCCATGGCGGTAGCCGCCAGTCGAATCATGTTGAAGGTGCCCACCAGGTTGACCATGATGGTGCGGGTATAGGTGTCCAGTGAGTGCGGTCCCTTTTTGCCGGTGGTTTTTTCCGCCGGGGCGATGCCTGCGCAATTGACCAGCCCCATCAGCTTGCCCATGGACACGGCCAGATCGATGGCCGCTTGTCCTTGTGCCTCGTCGGCGACGTTGCAGGCGATGAAGCGGCCTCCGATCTCGGTGGCGACCTGCTGGCCTCGCTCAGCTTGCATGTCGGCCACCAACACCCGTGCGCCCAAAGAGGCCAAGTGTCGAGCGGTGCCCTCGCCCAAACCCGACGCGCCGCCGGTCACGATGATGGCCTTGCCCTGAATGTCCATGTGTTTCTCCTTCCTGAATGGGGCATCGGTGTGTGATGCCCGGATAAAGATAGCACGAACCACCATGTGCACAGACCATGGCGCCACACAACTTTGGCACAATGGCCTCTTCCATGAACCATACCCTTCATTTTTGGCCCCTGCTGCGCTGGGTGTCCTTGTGCCTGTTCGTCTGGCTGACGGGTTGCGCCTCGACCCCGCCTGGCACTGTGCGGGTGGACCTGCCGGGTTCACCCCCGGTGGCTGTCGGCACGCCGTCGGCCCCATCGAGCGGCACTGAGGGGCCTGCTGCCGCCCCCCCACCCCGTAAAAACCTCAAGCTGGGTTTGGCCTTGGGCGGCGGTGCGGCGCGTGGCTTTGCCCATGTGGGCGTGATTCAGGTGCTGGAAGAGGCGGGCATCAAACCACACCTGGTGGTGGGCACCTCGGCTGGCAGCATGGTGGCGGCGTTTTATGCCTCCGGGCGCAATGGCGCCCAATTGCAGCGCCTGTCCGAGACCATGGAAGAAGCGGCGCTGACCGACTGGAATTTGCCCCTGAGCTCGCGTGGCCTGATCAAGGGCGACGGACTGGCCCGATATGTGGCCCAGGTCACGGGTCAAAAGCGCATCGAGGATTTGCCACTGCCGCTGGGTATCGTGGCCACCGACCTGCATACCGGGCAGGGGGTTTTGTTCCAGCGCGGTGATGTGGCCACTGCCGTGCGGGCGTCGAGTGCCGTTCCGGCGATGTTTGACCCGGTGCGGATCGCCGGACGAGAGTACGTGGATGGCGGCCTGGTTTCGCCGGTGCCGGTGCGTTATGCCCGCCAAATGGGGGCCGATGTGGTGTTGGCGATCGACATCTCCAGCACCCCCGAGTCGAACAAGGCCAGCGGCATGTTGCAGGTCTTGTTGCAAACCTTCACCATCATGGGCAAGAGCATCAAGGAATACGAGCTTCGCGAGGCCGAGGTGGTGGTCAAGCCCCCGCTGGACGGGGTGGGTTCTGCCTCCTTCGGGGAGCGCCAGCGCTCGATACAGGCCGGGCGTCAGGCCATGACCCAGGCTTTGCCCGAACTCAAGCGATTCCTGCAACCCTGAAACCCGCTTGCGGCTGATTTCTAGAACGCCGACTCTAAAAGCGGGGTCAGGACGGTTGAATGCCTTGTAATCCTCTGGGTTAACCCTATACTTCTATCCATGCTGCACCGCAACATAAATGGTTGGAGTGTGCAGAAACCTCAACCCACCTGATAGGAGTTTTTTATGTTGAACGTTGAACAAGTTGTGGCCGTGAACAAAGCGAATTTGGATGTCTGGTTTGGCCTGACCGGCAAAACCTTTGAAGGCGTCGAAAAACTGGCCCAGTTGAATCTGGCTGCCGGCAAAGCCGCCCTGAACGAGTCTGCCGCCCACGCCCAAGCCCTGTTGAAGGTCAAGGATGTGCAAGAGCTGCTGGCTCTGCAAACCGAAGTTCTGCAGCCCGTGGGCGAGAAGGTCAGCGCCTATGGCCGTCATCTGTATGACATCGGTGCCGGCACCCAAGCCGAGTTCACCAAGGCCGTTGAAGCCCAATTGGCCGATGCGCAAAAAGCCGTGTTGAACCTGGTGGATAGCGCCGCCAAGAACGCCCCCGCCGGTTCCGAGTCTGCCGTGGCCCTGCTCAAGACCGCAGTTGCCGCCTCCAACAATGCCTATGAGTCAGTGCAGAAAGTGGTCAAGCAAGCCACCCAGGCCGCTGAAGCCAATCTGCAAGCCGTGGCACAAAACGCCGTCCAATCGACCAAAGCGGCCACTGCACGCAAGCGTTGATTTCCAGGCAGTCCTGCAACAGACCCGGCGTCTTTGCAGGTCAGCCTTGGCGGCCTCGGGCTGTTGAATGAAAAGTTGTCTCCTCGGATCCTCTGCGCGGTTGTCATGACCCCGGGATCCCTTCCAGGGGGGTGTCTCACGACACCCCCCCTTTTTGTGCTCAGAACCCTGGCCACCCCGTCGGGATGGGTTTCTGACGGACAATGAGCGGGTGAAGGTTTATTACGCGACACCGCATGTGCAGCAGTTGCCCCCCGGGCACAGATTTCCCATGGGGAAGTATGAAATCCTTCGGGAACGCCTCGATGAGATGCCGCAAATCGAGCGGATCTTGTCAGAGCCTGCCACAGATGGCCAATTGGCCCTGGTTCATACGCCAGGCTATATTCAGTCTGTGATCAGTGGCGGTTTGAGTCCTGCCGCACAGCGTGAGATCGGTTTTGAGTGGACCCCAGGCATGGTGAACCGGGCCCGCGGATCGACCGGGGCCACCATACAGGCCGCCCGCGCTGCCCTGATGGAAGGGGTCTCGGGCAATTTGGCGGGCGGCACCCACCATGCCTACCCGGACAAGGGCAGTGGTTTTTGTGTCTTTAACGATGTGGCCGTGGCGGCCCGACTGATGCAGGCCGAGTGGGCGCGTCAGCATCCCCGTCAGACTTTGCGAGTGGCCGTCATCGACCTGGATGTGCACCAGGGCAATGGCACGGCACGGATTTTTCAAGGGGATGACAGTGTCTTCACCCTGTCTTTGCACGGGGCGCGCAATTTTCCTTTTCGAAAAGAAGCCGGCGACCTTGACATCGAGTTGCCCGACGGCACCGCAGACGATGCCTATCTGGAAGCCCTGGAGCAGGGGCTGCAAGAGTTGGCGCACCGGTTTGAGCCACAACTGATTTTCTATCTGGCTGGCGCAGACCCGCATGAGGGTGACCGTCTGGGTCGTTTGAAGTTGACTTTTGACGGCCTGGAGGCGCGTGATCGGCGCGTGTTCGAATGGGCCTGGCAGCGCCGATTGCCTCTGGCGTTTGCCATGGCTGGGGGTTATGGCCATGACATCCGTCAGACCGTGCAGGTTCAGGTGCATACCTTTGGCGTCGCTTTGGGTTATTGGCAGCGCTGGCAGAGCCTGAGCCAGAACCTGCGGCACAATCGACGGGCATGAACTCTGCGCAGCGTCCCGCCCCTGAACCCCGCTCGGCTTACCGGGCTTTTTGGACCATACCCACCCGCTGGGAAGACAACGACACTTATGGCCATGTGAACAATGTCGTTTACTACAGCTGGTTTGACACGGCGGTGAACGCCTTGCTGATTTCCAATGGCGTGCTCGACATACACCACGGCCCCACCATCGGCCTGGTGATCGAGACCCAGTGCAATTACTTTGCCCCGGTGACTTTTCCGCAAGTCATCGATGCCGGGGTGCGTGTGGCACGCATCGGGGCCTCCAGTGTGCGCTATGAGGTGGGCCTGTTCATCCAAGGGCAAGCCGAGTGTGCTGCACGAGGCCATTTCATCCATGTGTATGTCGATCGGCTCACCCGTCGCCCGGTGCCATTGGCACCTGCTTTCAAACAATGTCTGGAGACTTTGCAATGACGCCCCAAGAAGCCGTTGACCAGGCCATCACGACACGCATGTCGATGCGCGCTTTCACGGCACAGCCGGTCGAACGCGCCACCATCGAGGACATTTTGCGTGTCGCCAGCCGCGCCCCCTCGGGCACCAACACCCAGCCCTGGCGTGTGTATGTGTTGCAAGGCCAAAAGCTGGCGAGCCTGGTGGAAAAGGTGTGCGCGGCCCATGATGCCCAGCGCGCCAACCCCGCCTTGGCAGCCGAGTACCGCGAAGCCTATGACTACTATCCCACCGAGTGGGTCAGCCCCTATATCGACCGGCGGCGTGAAAACGGATGGGGCCTGTATGGGCTGCTGGGCATTGCCAAAGGCGAAAAAGACAAAATGCATGCCCAGCATCAGCGCAATTTCCGCTTTTTCGATGCCCCTGTCGGTTTGATGTTCACACTCGACCGGGTCATGGGACGCGGCTCATTGGTGGACTACGGCATGTTCCTGCAAAACATCATGGTGGCCGCTCGTGGCCGTGGCTTGCACACCTGTCCTCAGGCCGCCTGGAACCAGTACGCCCGGATCATCCTGCCCCATATCGGGGCTGGCGAGCAAGAGATGATGGTGTGCGGCATGGCCCTGGGTTGGGCCGACCCGGACGCGATCGTCAATACATTTGTCACCCCGCGCGAGCCGATTGAGTCGTTCACGCATTGGGTTGATTAAGGCAGAGAACACCATGGTCATCAGCAGTTTGCTCGACACCGATCTGTACAAGTTCACCATGATGCAGGCGGTGTTGCATCAGTTTCCGGGTGCCCAAGTCGAGTACCGCTTCAAATGTCGCAACCCGGGTATCCAGTTGGCCCCGATGGTGAACGAGATTCGGCAGGAAATTCGTGCACTGTGTAACCTGCGTTTCCAGGATGCCGAATTGGCCTGGTTGCGCGAACTGCGATTCATCAAAAGCGATTTTGTTGATTTTTTGGGTTTGTTCAAGCTGAACGAAAAATACATCGATTTGCAGCCCCGCCTGGACGGCGAAATTGACATCACCATACAAGGCCCTTGGCTGCACACCATTTTGTTCGAGATTCCGGTCTTGGCCATCGTCAACGAGGTCTACTTTCGCAACACCCAAAAAGTGCCCGATTATGTCGAGGGTCGCCAACGCCTGGCCCACAAAATCGCGGCCCTGAAAGCCCCTGAGCTGCATCCTCTGCGCATTGCCGACTACGGCACCCGGCGCCGTTTTTCACGGGCATGGCATGAAGAGGTTTTGCGGGTTTTATCGGCCCAACTGGGCACCGGGCCCAGCGGACAGTTTGCCGGCACCAGCAATGTGCTGCTGGCGATGAAGCTTGGCCTGACCCCGCTGGGCACCATGGCCCATGAATACCTGCAGGCTTGCCAGGCCCTGGGGCCACGCCTGCGTGACAGCCAGGTGTTTGGTTTTGAGTCATGGGCGCGCGAATACCGTGGCGACTTGGGCATCGCGCTCAGTGATGTGTATGGCATCGAGCCGTTTCTGCGCGACTTCGACATGTATTTCTGCAAACTGTTTGATGGCGCCCGGCATGACAGTGGCGACCCATTTGCCTGGGGTGAGCGCATGATCGAGCATTACCGCCGCAACCGGGTGGACCCATTGACCAAGACACTGATCTTCAGTGATGGCCTCACCGTGCCGCGCACCATTGAATTGTTTCGCCAATTCCATGGCCGCACCCAACTGGCCTTTGGCATAGGCACCAATCTGACCAATGATTTGGGCTATGAGCCCTTGCAAATCGTCATCAAGATGGTGCGCTGCAACGGCCAGCCGGTGGCCAAGCTGTCAGACACGCCGTCCAAAAACATGTGCGAGGACGAAAAATACCTGGCCTATTTGCGTCAGGTGTTCGACCTCTGAAGCGCGAATATGGGGGGCTGCGACTGCGGCGCTCAGCCGATGAAGCGCATGCAGGCGATGGCCACCAAAGTGGGTAGACTGGCGGCCAAAAACAGGTCTTTCGCGCTGATCGACTGATCGCTGAACTTGACCTTCAAGATGGCCGCACCTGCCGGGTTGGGGGCGTTGGCGATCAGGGTCAAACCGCCACCGGTCACCGCACCCATGACCAGCGAAAGTTTGAATTCATCGCTCAAACCTTCTACCAGTGAACCCAGATAGGTCAGGGCGGCGTTGTCGGTGATGGCGGTCAGGGCCGTGGCCCCGTAGTACACCACGCTGCTGTCCATGGAGAGCAAGGCCGGTCGCAACCACCAGTCTTGCATGCCCCCCAACACCACCAGGCCAGCCAGAAAGAAAGCCACCATCAGCGCTTCGCGCAGAATCAGCGGGTGCTGGTGATCTTTGTAGGCCACGGTGTAGCCAAGAAAAAACAGGAACAGGCCCATGAACACCACCGGGTGGTGGGCCGAGACCACCACCCCGGCGAGAAACAGCACATGAATGGCCGATACCGCCAGTGGCACCGAACGGGTCTGGGTGACGTTCACGAAGGGGTGGGCGCACAACTCGCGTCTAAAGATGAACACGAGCACAGCGGCGTTGATCACGCAAGCCAAGGCCGCACGCCAGCCGATGTGGGTCAGCATGTACATCATGTCCCATTGCCATTTGGCCGCCACCATCAGCACGGGCGGAGCGGCAAAACTGGTGAGGGTGCCCCCGATGGACACATTCACAAACAATACGCCCAGGGTGCCGTAGCGCAGCCAGTGCGAGGCATGCTGGTTGAAGATGATGTCGCGCAGCAGCAAGGCGGCCAGGGTCATGGCGGCCGGCTCTGTGATGAACGAGCCCAGCAGCGGCACCAGACAAAGGATCATGAACATCATCGCCATGCGGGTGTGGACTGGCACGCGCAGGGCCAGACCCAGCACAGTGTCTTGAACCAGGGTCATGACG
>JBEBAJ010000137.1:0-6755 GCA_041158965.1 Pseudomonadota bacterium
TCGAACCCCCACGATGTTACTCGCTAGTACCTGAAACTAGTGCGTCTACCAATTCCGCCACCTGGGCATTTCAGGAAAGAAAGGCATTGTATCAAAAAACTGAGTCAAACCGGCAGCACGCTGGAAGAATTTGAAGGAACCGTCTTGGGCCATCGCGATGGCCACGGGTTTGTACAAAAAGACGACGGATCGGCCGATGTCTACCTGCCCCCCAACGAAATGCGGGCGGTGTTGCACCGGGATCGGGTGCGGGCCAAGGTGGCGCGCACCGACAACCGGGGGCGCCCCGAGGGCAAGGTGCTGGAGATCATCGAACGGCCTGACCACCCGATCATTGGCCGTTTGCTGCAGGAAAACGGGATCTGGCTGGTGGCCCCTGAAGACAAGCGGTATGGGCAGGACATCATCATTCCCAAAACCGCTACCGGCCCGGCCAAGGCCGGCCAAGTGGTGGTGGTGGGTTTGACCGAGCCCCCCAGTCTGTATGGTCAACCTGTCGGTCGGGTGACCGAAGTCTTGGGAGAGATTGACGATCCGGGCATGGAAATTGAAATCGCGGTGCGCAAATATGGGGTGCCGCATGAATTTTCAAACGAATGTCTGGCGCTGGCCAAAGGTTTGCCAGATCAGGTGCGTGACGCCGACCTGAAGGGCCGTGTTGATTTGCGCGATGTGCCTCTGGTCACCATCGATGGTGAAGATGCCCGAGACTTTGACGATGCGGTGTATTGCGAACCAGCCAAAATCGGTCGCCGCAAAGGTTGGCGCCTGTTGGTGGCCATTGCCGATGTCAGCCACTATGTGGAGTCCGGATCGGCCATAGATGTCGATGCCTTCGATCGGGCCACCAGCGTTTATTTCCCGCGCCGGGTGATTCCGATGCTGCCGGAAAAAATCTCTAACGGCCTGTGTTCTCTCAACCCGGATGTGGACCGCCTTTGCATGGTGTGCGACATGCTGATTGATGCGCAAGGCGAAGTATCTGCGTATCAGTTTTATCCGGCGGTCATGCACAGTCATGCGCGCTTCACTTATACCGAGGTGGCGGCGATTTTGTCCAATGACCGGGGTCCGCAGGCCCAGGCCCGCGCCGAGCGGGTCACCGATTTGATCCATTTGCACGATGTCTACCGGGCCTTGCTGGGGGCCAGGCAACGGCGCGGCGCGATTGATTTTGAAACGACCGAAACCCAGATCGTTTGCGACGAGCAGGGCCGCATCGAGAAAATCGTCCCGCGCGTGCGCAACGATGCCCACCGTTTGATCGAAGAGGCCATGCTGGCGGCCAACTGCTGCAGCGCGGATTTCATCCTGCAAGCTCGCCACCCCGGCTTGTTTCGGGTCCATGAAGGACCGACGCCTGAAAAGCTGGAACTTTTGCGCAGCTACCTCAAGGCCCTGGGTCTGAACCTGAGCTTGAGCGACGAGCCTGCGCCCGGCGAGTTTCAAGCCATCGCCAAGGCCACCGAAGGGCGGCCTGACGTGCAACAGATCCACACGATGTTGCTGCGCTCGATGCAGCAGGCCATATACACACCGATCAACAGCGGCCATTTTGGCTTGGCGTTTGAGGCTTACACCCATTTCACCAGCCCCATACGGCGCTATCCCGACTTGCTGGTGCATCGGGTGATCAAGGCCATCCTCACGCAAAAACGCTACGAGCTACCCAATCTGCCCATGCCAGGTGAGGCGCATGCCAAGCTGTCACGCCGCTTGGCCCAGCGCGGTCGTGCGGCCCCACCGCCCGGCAAAGGCAAGGCCGGCGCCACTCAGGCGGCCTGGGAGGCCGCCGGTTTGCATTGCAGCGCCAATGAAAGGCGCGCCGATGAGGCCAGCCAGGATGTGCAAGCCTGGCTCAAGTGCAAGTTCATGCGCGACCATCTGGGCGAAGAGTATGCAGGCGTGGTCTCTGCGGTGACTTCGTTTGGCGTGTTTGTCACCCTTGATGCCCTCTACGTGGAAGGGTTGGTGCACATCACCGAATTGGGCGGAGAGTATTTCCGCTTCGATGAGGTGCGCCAGGAGTTGCGCGGCGAACGCACCGGCATCCGATATGCCATAGGCTCACGGGTTCGCATTCAGGTCTCCAGGGTGGATCTGGATGGCCGAAAAATTGATTTCCGCCTGGTTCATGACGAACTGGATCGGGCCGCGCGCCCGACCCGCTCCGAGCGCGGCTCACGCTCGCACCGCGATGAGCCGGCCCCTGCGGCAGCGGCCAAGGCCAAGTCAAGGGCCAAGGGGCGCAAAACCGAAGGTTCCAAGGCGCCCAGCGATCAGGCTCGGCTGACGCCCATCCAGGCCCTGAAATCGGCGGTCAAAAAAGCCGCGGCGAATATAAAGGGCAAAGCCAAAAAAGGACGCCGCTGAGCCACCTGCCAGTGGTGCTGCTCAAGCCGTGTCCCGGCGGTACACAGGTTCACCCAAGTTGAGCATGAGCCGATTGGCCCAGGCGAAGATGGCCACGGCATGAACGAGGTCCATCATCTCCAGGGCCGACAGGCCCGCCCTGGCCAAGGGCTCAAGCTGGGCGGCGCCCAAGGAGGCGGGCTCCAGGGTGAGTTGTATGGCGAATTCAACGATGGCTTTTTCACGCGCATCGGTGCCAGCCCCACGGGGCTCCTGAAACACCTGGGCGATGACGTCATTGCGCTTGCTCAATTGTTCAAAGCGCAGGGCATGGACCGCCGCACAATACACACAGCCATTGACCCGCGAGACCACGGTGCTGGCCAGTTCGCGTTCCTGGCGAGACAGGCCGCCCGGGGCATACATGATGGCGTTGAAAGCGGCCGAGCGCTGCGCCAGGATCTCCGGCTGTTGCGCCAGCAGCAGGTAATAGTCTGAGGTCATGGCGCTGGGGTGGCTGGCCTTGAGCACGGCCCGTTGCGCCTCGCTGGCTTGTGCGGGGTCAAGCACCGGTAGCCAGGCTTTCCAATCAAGCTCTTCGCTGGTGTAACCATTGACTCGCAACACCTGTCCGGGTTTGGGGGCCTGGGCCGGATGGACAAAGACGGCATCCTCTGCCATGGGCGGGTTGGCATGGGGCAAGCGCAACCCTTGCCAGGCTGACAATGCCTTCAAGCCGCTGATCACTCGCGCCTGATAAGCCACCAAACCCACCAGCTGGGCCAGAGTGACCACATCGGCGGTGCCCAGACCTGCCTGCGGCAGGGTCAGCAACAGGGCCCGGTCGCCATCGGCGGGTCGGATGGCCAGGGTGCGGCAAAAACGATCGATGGCCGGCCCTATGGGGTCTGTGACGGGGCCACGTTGCGCCGGGTGCTCACGATAAAAGGTGGCCAAATCTGTCACGCCGCTGTGCTGGGCCACGATGGCTGCGGCTTGCAGCCGCAGGGGCAGGCTGAGCCCGGGCAAGCCGGCATTCATGACCGCCTCCAGGCTGGCTTGGCTGGCCACAACCACCTTATCGCGTTCGCGCCGAAGCGCACGCATGGGGTCATGGGGTTCTGGGCAGACGGTTTGGTCGATCAGGTCGTTGGGCATGAAGTCAGGTGTCCATTCGCTGCCGTCAAGTTCTTCTTCGGCATATTGGGTGAGTTGTTCAAAGTGGTGCGCCACATCTTCAAGCAAAAAACGGGTCGCCAGACCGCGCGCGAGGCGTTGGGCCCCATCGCTGATCTGAGGAATATCGCCAGCCCCGGCGCCCTGCGAGAGGGCACCGGCGTAGTTGAAGCAATGGATGCGATCCAAACCCGGGCGCTGGCCGGTCACTTTGGATTGGAATTCAAACAGTTCGCCCAAGTCGGGTGACTGTGCCAACTCTTCGTCTTGCATTCCTGGTGGGTGAACGTAGCGGTCTTGCCACAAACGCACATCGGGGGCGATCGATGCAAACTCGGGTCGTTGCGCCCAATCGGTGCGAAAGCCTGTCGAGAAAATGACCGCGTCGGTGTGGATGCAGCCCTGGTTGGTGTGCAGCACCACCTCGTCACCCCAGACCTCTGCACGATGCACGCTGACCCCAAAATGAAAATGTCCCTGCGGGTGTCGAGACACGCGCAAGGTACTGCCTTTGGGGGCAGGCACTTGCTGCTGTTGGATGTAGTGCCTGAAACGCCATTTCCAGTCGTCGGGCAAAGCCCAGTATCCGTGGGCCATGCCGGGGTTGCCCGAGCCCTTGCTTTTGTTGACTCGTGGCATTTGCGAGCGGCGTATCAATATGCGCGCTTCGCGGGCACCATTTTCGAGGGCGGTTGCGGCCCCATCCATGGCCGACGCACCAGCCCCGATGACGGCCACCCGCAGCCCGGCAAATCGGTCATCAGGCCAGGGGTGCGAGGAGTGCACCCAACGATCCTGGGGCAAGTCGTGAGCCCAAGCGGGCAACCAGGGGCCGCCCAGACCATCGCGCCCGGTGGCCAGCACCACACGTCGCGCCCACAGGGTCTGGTTGGACATGGGGTCATCCAAATCAGAGACAGACAGGCCGACCAGATCAGCTTGGGGCTCCAGTGAATTCAGTCGCACCCGGTTGTGGACCTGCAGGCCCAACACCTCGCGATACCAGCGCAGGTACTGTGCCCATTGAACGCGGGGAATTTTGTCCAGGGCCTGCCAGGCCTCTCGGCCATGCTGGGCTTCATACCAGGCCCTGAAGGTCAGGCTGGCCATGCCCAGTGCCGGTCCGGTCAGCTCTTTGGGAGATCGCAGGGTCTCCATGCGGGCGGTGGTGACCCATGGGCCTTCCTGCCCGACAGGTGCCTGATCGATCAGGTGCACGCCGATGCCCAAATGGGTCAGGGCGGCGGTGAGGGTCAGGCCTGCCATGCCCGCACCGACCACCACCACATCATGAACCCTCTGGCCCTGATGTTGGCGCTTGGGCATCCAGGGTTTGGCGGGCAAGCCCAACAGGGCCAGATCGTTGCGCACCCGGGCCTCCAGGGCCGATAGCCCCGATGCGGTGGGGTCTGGGCTGGTCATGCTCAGTCGATGGTGATGCGGGCTGCTTTGACCACCTCGGCCCATTTGGCCCGGTTGGCTTGCACCGTGGCTTTGAACTGCTCGGGCGATTCGATGCGCACCGAGTTGCCGGCGGCTTCCAGTTTGGTGCGGGTCTCGGTTTGCTCCAATACAGTGCGAACAGCCTGATTGATTTTTTGCACCACGCGAGCGTCGGTGCCTTTGGGGGCAAAAATCCCGAACCAGATCGAGCTGTCAAAGCCCTTGGTCGGGGCCAGCCCGCTGTCTGCGATGGTTGGCACTTCCGGCACAGCCGACACGCGCTTGGCGGTGGTCACCCCCAGCAAGCGAACCTTGCCAGCCTTGTAATGGGTCAGTACCGTCTGAACCTGGTTCATGATGCAGCATGTTTCTCCTTTGAGCACGGAGGTCATGGCTTCAGGGCCACCCTTGTAAGGGATGTGAACCATGTTCAACCCCAGTCGTGCATTGAACTCGGCGAAGGCCATGTGGGTGCCTGTGCCGTTGCCGGTGGAAGCAAAGTTGTATTGGCCGGGCTTGGACTTCACCAAGTCAACAAACTCTTTGACCGATTTCACGTCGATGACGTCCGGGTTGATGGTCAGGACATTGGAGACATCGAGGATCGGGGCCACCGGCACGAAATCGGTCTCGACATCAAAGCTCAGGTTTTTGTACAGGGCGGCATTGCTGCCATGGGTGGCGGCCGTGCCAAAGACCAGGGTGTATCCATCGGGTTTGGCGCGCGAGACAAATTCGCTGGCGATATTGCCCGCGGCCCCGGGTTTGTATTCGATCACAATCGCCTGCCCCAGCAGCTTGCCCAGGGGTTCTTGAATCTGCCGGGCCACGACATCGACCCCCGAACCGGCGGGAAAGGTCATGACCAGGGTGATGGGTTGCTGCGGCCAATCGGATGGAGGCGTTTGTGCGTTGGAGGCTAAAGCGGTCAGCAGGCCCAAGCCCAGCAGGGCACGTTGGCATATTTTTTTCATGTCGAACTCCGGACAACGGGTAAGCCTCTATTGTTGTACATTTCGATCCATTCAGAGGAGTGCAGACATGAACAAACAACGAGTGGCCATCGTGACAGGGGCCGGTTCGGGCATAGGCCAAGCCGCCGCACTGGCCCTGCTGGGTGATGGCTGGCGCGTGGTGCTGGCAGGTCGCCGTGCCGACGCCCTGCAAGAGACCATTCAATTGGCCGGCTCCAGCGCCCAGGCCATGGCGGTGGCCACCGATGTCACCCACCCCGACTCGGTTCGCGCCTTGTTTGATGCGGCTGTCAAGGCCCATGGCCGGGTCGATTTGCTGTTCAACAATGCCGGTATTGGCGCCCCGGCGATCCCGCTTGAAGAGTTGAGCATTGAACAGTGGAAAGCCGTGGTCGACACCAACCTCAACGGCATGTTTTATGGCATCCAAAACGCATTCAGGGTGATGAAAGACCAAAACCCGCGCGGTGGACGCATCATCAACAACGGCTCGATCTCGGCCACCACCCCCAGGCCCCATTCCATCGCCTATACCGCCACCAAACATGCGGTGTCCGGGCTGACCAAGGCGGCCTCGCTCGATGGTCGCCGCTACGACATTGCGGTCGGGCAGATCGATGTGGGCAACGCAGCCACGCCTTTGGCCAGCCGCATGGCCAAGGGGGTGTTGCAGGCCAATGGCGAGACCAAGGCAGAGCCCCTGATGGATGTGGCCATCGTGGGCCGGTCTGTGCTCTACATGGCCAATTTGCCCCCAGAGGCCAATGTCATGTTCCATACCGTCATGGCCACCAAAATGCCCTTTGCCGG
>JBEBAJ010000138.1:0-6709 GCA_041158965.1 Pseudomonadota bacterium
ACATCATTGCCGTCAACCGCCTCGCCAGTCACCCCAAATGCCTCAGCCCGGGCCAAAGCGCCAGATCCGGCGGTCAGGGCGCGGGTCGGCGTGGTGGCCGAGAAACGGTTGTCTTCGCATACAAATAACACCGGCAACCGGTAAACCGCCGCCCAGTTCAAGGCTTCAAGAAAAGGGCCGCGATTGGTCGCCCCGTCGCCAAAAAAACAGGCCACCACATGCGGCAACCCCTGCAACTTCAGGGCATGCGCGGCACCACAGGCGATCGGCAAACCTGCGGCCACCACACCGTTGGCGCCCAGCATGCCGACAGAGAAATCGGCAATGTGCATAGACCCGCCCTTGCCGCCATTGAAGCCATCGGCGCGACCAAACAGCTCGGCCATCATGCGCCGCATGTCAGCCCCTTTGGCCAAGGTGTGACCGTGGCCGCGGTGGGTGCTGGTGAGCAAATCCTCTCTATTCAGATGGGCACAAACACCGACCGCGACCGCCTCTTGACCGATGGACAAATGCAAGGGGCCACGCACCTTGGCGCTGTCATTGAGTTGGGCTCCCAAGACCTGGACTCCCCCCTGGCTCGCCTCCTCGGCGGCCAGTTCAAAGGCGCGGATGCGCGCCATGGTGTGATAAAGCTCAAGCCAATTCATGGGTTTTAAAGGGCCACAGTGGAAATCCAGGGAAATGCGGCAATCACAAAGACACCGATCAGCAGGGCCAAAAGATAGGGCCAAATGGCACCAATGACCTCGTCGGGTTTGGCGCCGCCGATGCGACAGGCGATATAAAAACCGACACCGATAGGGGGCATCATCAAGCCCACATTCATGGCACAAACGATCACCATCGCATAGTGAATGTCGTGTATGCCCAACTTGCGGGCAATCGGGAACATGATGGGCGCCAACAGCAAGACCGCCGGCAAGCCTTCCAGCAGACAGCCCAGAACCAGGAAGATCACGATGGTGACCGCCATGAAACCCATCCACCCCCCAGGCAATGTGGTCATGAAAGCCGACAGGTGCTGGACCACACCGCTTTGAGTGATCGACCAGGCCATGGCTGAGGCCGCACCCAACACCAGCAATACGGCACCGGACAAGGCCGCGGTTTCGACCAACATGCCGTAAAACTTCCGCCAGCCTATGCCACCATAAATAAAGTGGCCCACCAGCATGGCATAAACCACGGCCACAGTGGACACTTCAGTGGCCGTGGCCACGCCCTCGGCCACTGCACTGCGGATCAGAAAAGGCAGCACCAGCGCAGGGGCAGCCACGATGATGTAGCGCCAGATCTCGCGGCGATTGGCCTTTCGCGTGCCGGTGGTGTCCTCATGCCGGGCCTTCCAACGCGCCAGCACAATGAGGGCCAGCAACAACACCATGGCGACCACAAAACCCGATTGAAAAAGACCTGCGATCGACACACTGGCCACCGCGCCCAAGACGATGAGGACAATGCTCGGTGGCACCGTGTCGGCCATGGCCGCCCCTGTGGCCAACAAGGCCACCATTTCAGAAGGCTTGTTGCCACGTCGCTTCATCTCGGGAAACAAGGCTGGCGCGACAGTCGCCATGTCAGAGACCTTGGAGCCCGAGATGCCCGAGACGATGAACAAAGAGCCCAGCAACACATAAGACATTCCTGCCTTGATGTGGCCGATCAAGGATGCCAGAAAATCAACGATCGCCTTGCCCATGCCGGTGGCATCCAGCACACACCCCAGCAATACAAAAATAGGCACCGACACCAACACCACACTGGACATGCCCTCATCCATGCGCCCGATGATCACCGTCAAGGGCACTTGGGTCGAAAACCCCAGGTAACAAGCGGCACCCAAGGCAAAACAAAATGCAATCGGCACCCCCAGCACCAGACACAGGCCAACCAATCCGATCAGAAAAATGGGAATATTAAAGAGCCCCAGTTGACCCCACAGATCAGTGAGCTGTGTGGCCCCAAAGGTCAAAAGTGCCACGCCTATGCCCGAAACCAGCAAATCGGTCCAACGCGACGATTGGAATGCCTGCAGCAGCACCATGATGCCCATCAACCCCAGGCCTAACGCAATGGAGGCCACTCGCACGGTATTGGGCCAATCGAGCGCCGGGGTGCGAATGAACCACTCGTCCTGGGCATAATCAATGGCGGGTCGCATCAGAGTGAGCAACAGGGCCACCACCAAAACCTGCGCCACGGCCCCGGCCAATTGTCGTGCCCTGGGCGGCAACATATCGACAAACAGATTCAGACGCAAATGCTCCTGACGCTGTAAAGCGATGGCCGCGCCCAGCATGGTGAGCCAAATGAAAGAGATGGATACCACTTCTTCCGACCACACCAGGGGGAGGCCGAACACATAACGCGAGATCACACCGCCGAGCAATAAAACCGTGATCAGCAAGGCCAGAAACGCCGACACAGCCTCTAATGGCCACATCCATTTTGGCTGATCAGCAGTTTGGACGACCGCCCCCACTTCACTCATGATGCCTCCCGGGCTTCAGTGCAGCCGTTTAAGGAAGCTCTGCAAAACCCCATTAACCCAGTTTGCCTGTGTAGCGCTCCAGCACTGACCAGGCCTCATCTCCGAATTTGCCCTGCCATTCCTTAAAGAAACCGGCGGTGCGCAGTTTTTCGCGGAAGCCATCCGTGCGGGGGGTGTTGAAAACCATGCCATTGGCTTCCAGGCTCTGGCGCAACTGGGTGTTCTGGGCGGCCAGGTCAGCGCGCTCGGCCATGGCGGCAGCATTGATGTGCTTGGTGACGATTTGCTGCAGGTCGGGCGGCAGGCGGTCCCAGGCGCGACGGTTGATCAGGGTCCAGAAACCATCCCACATGTGATTGGTGACCGAACAATACTTTTGCACTTCGTACAGCTTGAAGTTGGAGATCACGGCCAGCGGGTTTTCCTGTCCGTCCACGACCTTGGTCTGCAAGGCGGTATACATCTCTGAGGCATTGATCGAGGTCGGGGCAGAATCAAACGCCTTGAACAACGAGGTCCACATCGGGGACACCGGCACACGGATCTTGAAGCCGCGCAGATCTTCCGCGGTGTTGATGGGCTTGGTCGAGGTCGTCATTTGACGGAAACCGTTGTCCCAGATTTTGTCGAGGGCGTGGATATTGGCTTTGCCGATTTGGGCACGAATATAGGCGCCAACATCGCCGTCCATGGCTTTCCAGACCGCATCGTAATTGGAGAAAGCAAAACCCAGGCCGTTGAGGGCTGCCTGCGGCACCAGAGTCGCCAGGATCAGGCCCGAGAGGTTGAACATCTCGACACCGCCTGAGCGCAATTGGCTGAGTGTGTCTGTGTCAGAACCCAACTGATTGCTGGGGAACACCTGGATCTCCATGCGTCCATTGGATTCTTTGGCGATGGCTTCGGTGGCCTCTTTGAGGCGCACGTTCATCGGGTGCTGGGGCGGTTGGTTGTTGGCGTACTTGAATGTGAACTGTGCCTTTTGGGCATGGGCCAATCGCAAGCTGGCTGCGAGGGAAGCGGCGCCGGAGGCGATGACCAGGGTACGGCGGGAAAGCGTCATGGAAGTCTCCTGTGTAATGAACGAAAGAACTCAGTGCGGCACATCGGGCTGGCCGACATGGCTGATCTCGGGGTGTGTGCGTCGCAGCGTGGGCAGGCCGACGCCAGAGGCATCAAAGCCACCATCGACAGCGAGAAACTGGCCGTTGATATAGCTGGCCTGGCTGCTGCAAAGAAAGCCCACTGTCTGCGCCATTTCCTGGGGTGAGCCGTAGCGGCCCAAGGGAATGGTGTCGATATAGTCAGAACGGATGGCGACGCTGTGAACCAATTTGGCCATTTCGGTTTCCACCGGCCCGGGACAAACGGCGTTCACGCGAACCCCGTAATTACCCAGCTCGGCGGCGTATTGTTTGGTGAGATGAATCAGGGCGGCTTTGCTGGTGCCATACGCGACCCGCAATGTGCTGGCTCGCAATCCGGAGATGGATGCAATATTGACTATGGCCCCCGATTTTTGCTGAGCCATGATGCGCCCGAAAGCCTGGCTGCACAGAAACGCACCGTCCAGATTGGTGCCCAGCACATAGCGCCATTCCTCAAAACTGGTTTCCAGCACGGGCTTGAACACCGCCACACCCGCGTTGTTAACCAATGCATCCACCCTGCCCCAGCGTTCCATGACCTGCCGGGCGGCGGTTTCCACCTGATCTGGCTTGGATACATCGGTATGAAGAGCCAATACCTCATTGGGTCGTGCCAAGTCTGATGCGGTTTGAGCCAGTGTTTTGGCGTCCGAGTCAAGCAAGGCCACGCGGTAACCCTGTTGCAAAAACCACTGGCCAACCGCCAGTCCGATGCCACGTGCGCCACCGGTGACCACGGCAACAGAGATGGGTTTGGATGCTTCATTCATATCAACATCATAGTCCATGATGTCAGGGGCTACGCCCAACCCGACATCCGGGTGCCCTCAACGCCCCCGATTGCGCCACAACTCATGCCCGATTGATTGATGCGGGTCAATAGATACCTCACTCAAACGCTAGTGTTTCCCCTAGACAAGAATACAAAACCGAACTTTTAGCATTTAATTTACAAAATTTCACCTTGTCCTTGTGTCCGCCCGATGGAGATCCGCATGAACTTTGATTCTTTAGTCCAACAGCCCAGTCCAAACCCTGCTCGACGCGCATGGCAACTATTGCTTGGAGCAGCCCTGACCGGGCTGATGGCCACCACCCCCAGTTGGGCGCAGGGTTGGCAACCCACCAAGTCGGTTGAATTCATCGTCCCGGCTGGCACCGGGGGTGGTGCCGATCAAATGGCCCGTTTCGTGCAAGGCCTGATCACCAAGCACAAACTTATGAATCAACCCATGGTGGTACTGAACAAATCGGGTGGGGCCGGCGCAGAAGGATTTTTGGATGCCAAGAACGCTCGCCCGGACGGACACAAAATCATCATCACCCTCTCCAACCTGTTCACCACCCCCCTGGCGACTGGCGTGCCCTTCAATTGGAAGGACCTCACCCCGGTGCAAATGCTGGCCCTGGACGAGTTTGTGTTGTGGGTCAACGCCGAGTCGCCCTATAAAACTGTGGCCGACTATGTCAATGCGGTGAAAGCCGGTGAAGACGGCAAATTCAAAATGGGCGGCACCGGCTCCAAACAGGAAGACCAGATCATCACCGTGGCCCTTGAGAAGGCCATCGGCAAGAAAATGACCTACATCCCGTTCAAGGGCGGTGGCGATGTGGCGGTTCAATTGGTGGGCAAACACGTCGATTCCACCGTGAACAACCCCATCGAGGCCGCTTCACACTGGAAGGCAGGCACTTTGCGCGCCCTTTGCGTGTTTGATCAGGAACCGATGCCCTACCCCAACAAGATCACGGCCAGCCAATCATGGAAAGACGTGCCCACCTGTCGCTCACAAGGTCTGAATGTCGAATACCTGATGTTGCGCGGCATTTTCATGCCGCCCAAATCCACCCCGGCACAGGTCGCCTACTATCAGGACATATTCAACAAAGTGCGCGCCTTGCCTGAATGGAAAGAATTCCTGGAAGCAGGCGCTTTCAAAGACCTGTCGCTCAGTGGTGCCGCATACACCGAATGGCTGACGAAAGCCGATGCAGAGCACACACGGCTGATGACCGAGGCCGGCTTCCTGGCCAAGAAGTAAACCCTGTCCGCCCCTGACCCTTGCGGCAGGGGCATTTTCTTGACCCACTGAGGGAGTCTAAAGATGGATCAGCCACATGTCCAGCGCCGCTGGGCAGAGGCCGTGGTGGCCTTGTTTTTTGCCGTGATCGGCGCAATCGTGATTTGGGACAGCGTGAGGGTGGGCATGCAGTGGGGTGACGACGGCCCCCAACCTGGCTACTTTCCTTTTTACATCGGCGTGCTTTTGGTGGCAGGTGCTGCCAAAGTGATGTGGAATGCCTCCCGCCAGTGGCATCGCGAACAGATGACCGACGCTTTCGCCACCCATGAAGAAATCGGCCTGGTGCTCAAGATGTTTGTGCCTACTGTGTTCTATGTGGCCGCCATTTTCGTGCTGGGCCTGTATGTGGCCTCGGCACTCTTCATTGCTTTTTTCATGGTTTGGCAGGGCAAATATTCTTGGTCCAAAGCACTGGCGGTCGGCATCGCAGTGCCCATCGCACTCTTCGCCCTGTTTGAAATCTGGTTCCTTCTGCCTCTGCCCAAAGGTCCCATTGAAGCCCTGTTTGGATACTGACCATGGATGAACTCAATAGTCTTTTTCAGGGTTTTGCAGTTGCCCTGACCTTTCAAAACGTGTTGCTGATGTTGGTCGGCATTTTGCTGGGCGTACTGATCGGCGTATTGCCCGGCCTGGGCGGTGCCAACGGCGTGGCGATCTTGTTGCCCCTGACCTTCAGCATGTCGCCCACCTCAGCCATCATCATGTTGTCATGCATTTATTGGGGGGCCCTGTTTGGTGGCGCCATCACCTCGGTACTGTTCAACATACCCGGTGAGCCCTGGTCGGTCGCGACCACCTTCGACGGCTACCCGCTGGCCCAAAAGGGCAAAGCCGCACAGGCCCTGACGGCGGCCTTCACCTCCTCTTTCATTGGCGCATTGTTCGCCGTGCTGATGGTCACTTTCCTGGCGCCTGTTGTGGCCAAATTTGCCCTCAATTTCGGCCCACCCGAATTCTTTGCGGTGCAATTGCTGACCTTC
>JBEBAJ010000139.1:0-6673 GCA_041158965.1 Pseudomonadota bacterium
GACGCGGTCGCGCACCAAGTTATCGCTTTCATTTTTCATCCGATCAACCAAGGCGTCCAATGGCGGATGGCTGACCCGCCCGAAGTTGAAGTTGCCATCAGGCCCGGTGGTGCGGGTGCGCAAGATCGACTGCAAGGTGTATTGGGCGTCATAAGTGGCCACGCCCCAACCCAACAAGAAAGCGCTGGTGTCATAGGCCTGGAATTTGGCTGCAAAGGTGGCAAACGGCATGGCATTGAGTTTGACCCGCACGCCGATGCGCGCCCACATATTGACCAGGGCTTGACAGATTTCTTCATCGTTCACATAGCGGTTGTTGGGGCAATCGAGCGTGAATTCAAAACCATTGGGGAAGCCGGCATCGGCCAACAGCTTTTTGGCCGCATCGGTGTTCACGGCCACCGGCTTATCGGCACCTTCGTCATAGCCGTTGACTCCGGGCGCCACCATCAGGGCTGCCGGAATCGACAGGCCGCGCATGATGGTGCGTTGGATGGCGACGCGGTCCACGCTCATGTTCAGGGCTTGGCGCACGCGCAGGTCTTTGAACGGGTTGGCGCCTTTCGGGCCATATTTCAACTCGTTGCTGCCCAGGTCGAGCACGATGAAGATGGTGCGCACTTCGGGGCCATCCAGCACAAAGAGGTTGTTGTTGCTGCGCAGGCGAGGCACGTCCTGGGTGGGCAAATCGGTGACGGCATCGACGTCACCAGCGATCAGCGCCGCCACGCGGGTCGGGTCTGACTTGATCGGGGTATAGATGACATCGGACACATTGCCCTCCATCTTGCCCCACCAGTTCTTGTTCTGGGTCAGCACCACGCGCTGATCAGGCACCCATTCCTTGATGATGTAGGGCCCGGTGCCATTGGCATTGCGCGACGCAAAGTTTTCTTCCTTGGCGCTGTAGTTCTGAACTTTCTCGGTGCGGTTTTTCACCGCCCAGGCTTTGTTCATGATGAAAAAATATGTGAAGCTGTTGAGCATCACCGGGTTGGCGCCATCGGAGATCACATCCACCGTGTGATCGTCGATTTTTTTGATCTCCTTCACCCCGGAGACATAAATCGTCATGGTGCCCGGGGGGGACTTCGAGCGCTCGAAAGAAAACACCACATCGTCCGCGGTGAATGGGCTGCCGTCATGAAATTTCACATTGCGGCGCAAGTTAAAGCGCATGGTGTTGGCATTCACCTGGCTCCAGCTGGTGGCCAGAGCGGGCTGTGGCTTGTAATTTTTGTCATACGTCACCAAGGTCTCATAAGCGTGACTCATGATGTTGTTGGTGGTGGCGTGGTTTTGAGAGTGCGGGTCCAACGTCAAGATGTCGTTTTGGGCCGCCCAGCGCAGGGTTTGCCCCTGGGCCAAGGCCAGCGCAGGGGCAGTCAGCAAACCGGCCACGAGCAACCATCGGCGTAAGGTCGTGATCATTTCAATCTCCAACAGCGGTTATAGGGAAGGACACTTTGTATCAGATGTGTCAGGGTTTTGCGAGAGAAACCGTTGTGTTTAGTGCCATGAGTCGGGGTTTTCCCCTGAGTTCAGCGCTGGTCGCCAATGGGGAGTTTGTGGCGGGCACATAAATATTCATGTATTATGATTCTTAATGAAGCTCTGCAATGCAAAGCTTCATTGATGAGTGGGATGCATCGCATCCTGGACTTCAGATGGTTGGAAGGAGGCCCCATGGAATCATCGAATGGGCATGATGCGCCGCATAGCACAGCCGAGTTGTTGGCTGCACTCAACGAATTGCTGGAGGCCGAGCGGGCAGGGGCCCGGGTGGCGCGTGAGACGCTGGTGGAAATGGGGGCCGGTCACCGCTGGCAGGCATTGGTGGCCGACATCCAGCGCGATGAGGTGCATTGGTGCGGCATGTTGATGAAGGTCATCAGGGGCTTGAACGGGCCACTCTCTGATCAGACGGGGGCCTTTTATGGCAAGGCCATGGCGATCAACGATTGGGGTGAGCGGATGGCTTTTTTGAACCGGGGCCAAGCCTGGGTGGTGCGCCGATTGCAGGGCCTGATGCCCAGAGTGGCTGATGCAGGCGTGCGTGCTGAATTGCAGACCATGCTTGACGCCCATGTGGGCAACATCCAGCGGGTAGAGCAAGGTTTAGAAGAACGGCCTTGAACGTCGGGGGGCAGAACAAACCGACTTTGCTTTCAACTATAGTGCTTGTTTTAAAGCACTTCATATGACTTCATGGCCTTGGGCACGACCCACACCGCGCAAGCAATGAGCCACCCAGCGACTGGCTGGGCTGCCCGACTGCAATTGGATTACCGATTGGCAGAGGGGCGTACTGTCTGCCAATCGCTGCACGAAGGGCCTTTGCGGGTCTTGCAAGCCTTGTACCCGGAAGGTGATGCGGTTTGTCATCATGTCCTGGTTCATCCCCCGGGAGGCTTGGTGGCTGGCGATGTCATTGGCATCCATGCGGTTCTGGCGCAGGGGAGTCATGCTTTCATCACCACGCCAGGGGCGACCCGTTTTTACCGCTCCAACGGTCCGGTGGCGGTGCAGAGGCTACGGGCGGAATTGGGGCCACAGGCCAGGCTGGAGTGGTTGCCCTTGGAGACGATCGCATACAACCAATGCCAGGCTGAGAGCCATTTGGTGTTTGCATTGCAAGAAGGGGCCGAGCTCATGGCCTGGGATGTTTTGGCCTTGGGTTTGCCCCACGCCCACCAGCCCTTTGAGCAAGGCCGTTATTTGCAACATCTGGAGGTAGAGGGTGTATGGATGGATCGAGGGGCCATCGACGCGCTGGATCACGATTTGATGAACGGGCCTTTGGGCTTGGATGGACACCGTTGTTTGGGCACGCTGGTATTGGCCGCAGATCAGGCCTTGTCCGCGCAAAGGGTTGAGGCAGGATTGGCTCGGGCCCGTGAGGCGACCGCGTCGATGAGTGGCCTGATGGTTGGGGTCACACTCGCGCACCCCCGGGTCATGGTGGCGCGGGTGTTGTCGGCGCAGACAGAGCCCTGTCGGGCGGCCTTGCAGGCCGTCTGGGCGGTGTGGCGTGAGTCGCAGTGGGCGATGAAGCCCCAGCCTTCGAGAATGTGGCTGGTTTGAGGCGGGTGCGGATTAGATCGAGACCAATTGGCGCACACCATCGCGTGCCATGTCTGTGCCCAAACCGCGTCCGATGACCTCCCCCCGGTCCATGACCAAATAGGTGTCGGCGAGATCCTGGGCAAAGTCGTAATACTGCTCGCACAACAAGATGCCCATGGGCTGCCCCCAAAGGCCTTCTCGGGCCAAGCGACGAATGACTCTACCAATGTCCTGAATGATGTTGGGTTGGATGCCTTCGGTGGGTTCGTCCAGAATCAGCAGAGAAGGGCGTGCGGCCAAAGCTCGCGCAATCGCCAATTGCTGTTGTTGCCCGCCAGAAAGATCGCCCCCTTTGCGTTGTCGCATGGCATCGAGCACCGGGAAGATCTGGAATAACTCGGGCGGTATGGGTTCCTTGGCGGGGCGGCTGCTCATGCCCATGCGAAGATTATCTAACACGCTCAGTCGGGAAAAGATCTCACGCCCTTGGGGCACGTAGCCTATGCCTGACTCAGCGCGCCGATAGGGGGGTTGGTGGGTGATCTCGATGCCATTGAAGCGCACCAGGCCGCGGCGCACGGGCAACAAGCCCATCAAGCTTTTGAGCAGGGTGGTTTTGCCAACCCCGTTGCGCCCGAGCAAGACGGTGATTTCACCAGGGCGCACTTGCAGGCTGACCCCGCGCAGGATGTGAGAGCCGCCGTAATACTGATGCAGTTGATCGACTTCAATCACATTAACGCCCCAAATACACTTCAATGACCCGCTCATTTGATTGCACCTGCGCGAATGAGCCTTGGGCCAAGACGGCGCCATCGCACAAAACCGTCACAAGATCGGCGATTTTCTGAACAAAGCCCATGTCGTGCTCCACCACCATCAGCGAGTGCTTGCCCTTGAGGTTTAAAAACAATTCAGCGGTGCGATCGGTCTCATGGTCAGTCATGCCGGCCACAGGTTCATCGAGCAGCAGCAACTTGGGGTCTTGCATCAGCAGCATGCCGATTTCCAGCCACTGCTTTTGTCCGTGACTGAGCAGCCCGGCAGGTCGCCGAAGATGGTCTTGCAAAGAGATGGTGTGTGCCACTTCCTCCAAACGGGTCAGTTGCTCGGGTTGCATCCTGAATCGAATGGAGGCACCCACCCCTTTGTGGGTTTTGAGGGCCAGATCCAGATTTTCAAACACACTGAGATTTTCAAATACAGTGGGCTTTTGAAATTTACGTCCGATGCCCCATTGGGCGATTTCCGTTTCGTTATAGCGCAGCAAATCGATGGTGCTGCCAAAGTAGACCTGACCCGAATCCGGTCGGGTTTTGCCCGTGATGATGTCCATCATGGTGGTTTTGCCAGCGCCATTGGGGCCTATGATGCAACGCAGCTCTCCTGGCGCGATGTCAAGCGTAAGTTGGTTGATGGCTTTGAAGCCATCAAAACTCACGCTCACGTCATCCAGATAAAGGATGCGGCCATGAATCAGGTCTAGGTCGTGGTTCTGGCGCACTCGTCCATAGCTGGCTTCGCGATCTCCAGATTGGGTCTGGGCCACACCATGTCGGTTTTGAGACCTTTGGATGCGCTGGGCGCCGTCTTCCAGCAAGTCGGGGGTCATGGCGCATCTCCCTTGCTTGGGCGAGCCCGACGGGCCAGAAACCAACCCAGGACACCCTGGGGTAAATAAAGGGTGACGGCGATGAACAATGCGCCCAGCAAATAAAGCCAAAACTCTGGGGCGGTCACTGTCAACCAGCTTTTGGCACCATTGACCAAAGCTGCACCGAGAATGGGCCCCAACAAAGTGCCGCGTCCACCCACAGCTGTCCAAATGGCGAT
Source organism: Pseudomonadota bacterium (assembly GCA_041158965.1). Taxonomy (GTDB): domain Bacteria; phylum Pseudomonadota; class Gammaproteobacteria; order Burkholderiales; family Burkholderiaceae_C; genus Limnohabitans. Next base: position 4,900 of record JBEBAJ010000139.1, read on the forward strand.
TTCGATGGATTGTGCTGGGCCCATTTCGCCAGGATTGATGATGCCCACTTGGGGCACATAAAGGGCACCCGCTATGCCACACATCATTGCGGAAATGACCCAGATGCTGAGCTTGTAAGCCAATGTGGAATAGCCTAAAAACATGACACGGGTTTCGGCGTCACGAATCGCCTGCAACACACGGCCATATTTGCTGGCCATCAAGCGACGGGAACCCAGGTAGCAAAGCAACAGCGTCAATCCAGTCAGGACAAACAACACCATGCGGGTCTCGGGCGAGGCCAGAGGCAGCCCCAGGATGCGCTTGAAGTCGGTGAACCCGTTGTTGCCTCCGAAGCCGGTTTCGTTGCGGAAAAAGAGCAACATGGCGGCAAAGGTCAGCGCCTGGGTGATGATGGAGAAATAAACACCTTTGATTCGCGACCGAAAGGCAAAGTAGCCAAAAATGGCGGCGATCAAACCAGGCACAGCCACCACCAAAATCAGGGTCGCTAAGAAGCTGTCACTGAAGTACCAATGCCATGGCAGTGATTTCCAATCGAGGAATACCATGAAGTCTGGCAAGTCGGATTTGTACACACCATCTTGGCCGATCTGGCGCATGAGGTACATCCCCATGGCATAACCGCCCAAGGCAAAAAACAGGCCATGGCCCAAAGAAAGGATGCCGGTGTAACCCCAGATCAGATCCATGGCGAGGGCGCAGATGGCATAGCACATGATCTTGCCGGTCAATGCCAATGCGTAATCGCTGAAATGCAGGGGATGACCGGACGGGACGATCAGGTTCAGGACAGGGACAATCAGGCAGATCATGGCCGTGGCGCCAAGTACTGTCAGTCTGGCTGATCTGGATAATGGGGGTTGGGTGGACCAGACTGTCATTTCAGGCCTCGGCGCTGCGACCTTTCAAGGCGAAAAGGCCTTGAGGGCGTTTCTGAATGAAGATGATGATCAGAACCAAAATGGCGATTTTCGCCAGCACAGCACCTGACCACCCTTCCAGAAATTTGTTGGCTATCCCCAGACCCAGTGCCGAATAAACCGTGCCTATCAACTGACCCACCCCCCCCAGCACGACCACCATGAACGCATCCACGATATAGCTTTGTCCCAAGTCTGGCCCCACGTTGCCAATTTGGCTGAGGGCGCAACCGGCCAATCCTGCAATGCCAGAACCCAGCGCAAAAGCTTGAGTGTCGGTGCGGGCGGTGTGTACGCCCAAACACGATGCCATGGCTCGATTTTGGGTCACGCCTCGTACAAACAAGCCCATGCGCGTGCGACCGATGAGCCAGGCCATGGCGGTCAGCACGCCTATGGAGAAACACAAAATCAGGAGGCGGTTCCAAGGGATACTGAGGTTGGACAGGAGTTCAATGCCACCGCTCATCCAAGCAGGGTTCTCAACCGCCACGTTTTGTGCCCCAAACAAGGTTCGAACCGCTTGCATCAAAATCAGGCTGATGCCCCAGGTGGCCAGCAGCGTTTCCAGAGGTCGGCCATAAAGATGGCGCAAAACGCTGCGTTCGATCAAAGCCCCGACCAAGGCGGCGGCCGCAAAAGCACAAGGTATAGCTGCCAGTAAATAGAGATCAAACCACCCAGGGGCATAGGCTCTAAAGAGGTTTTGCACCACATAAGTGGCGTATGCCCCAATCATCATGAGCTCGCCATGGGCCATATTGATCACGCCCATCAAGCCGTAGGTGATGGCCAGTCCAAGGGCCACCAGCAGGAGAATCGAACCCAGGCTCAGCCCGCTGAATAAGAC
>JBEBAJ010000140.1:0-6595 GCA_041158965.1 Pseudomonadota bacterium
GCACTGCGGGCAAGCGCTCTTCCAGTCACATTCGGTGCACAGCAACACCGGCGCCCAGCCGCGCCGATTCAGCAGCACCATCACCTGTTCGCCCCCGTCCATGCGGGCGCGCATCGCATCCAGCAACAAAGGCGCAAACAAAGTGCCTTTGGGCATCAGCCGCATGTCCACGCACCTGATGTCCGGCTGCACCGAATGCCCGACACGGCTGGGCATCACCAGGCGCACATAGCGCCCGCCCGGCTCATGCGCCGTGGCCGGGCGGCTCTGAAACCAGCTCTCCAGACTTGGGGTGGCCGAGCCCAGAATCACCTCTGCGCCTTCCAGATGCCCCCGGTACACCGCCAAATCACGGGCCGAATAGCGCGCCCCGTCTTGTTGCTTGTAGCTGGGGTCATGCTCTTCATCCACCACAATCAGGCGCAAACCCGGCATCGAGGCAAACACCGCCAGCCGGGTGCCCAGCACGATCCGCGCCCGCCCCAAATGCGCCGCCAGCCAGGCCTTGAGGCGTTGCGCCGGGGTCATGGCACTGTGCATGCTCACCACGCAGCCCGGCCCATACAGCGGTTCAAACCGGCCCCGCACCCGCGCCTCCAATTGCGGCGTCAAATTGATCTCCGGCACCATGATCAGCGCCTGGGCTTGCGCGTCGGCCTCCAGCACCGCCTGCATGCGGCGCAAATACACCTCGGTTTTGCCACTGCCTGTGGCCCCAAACAACAGGTGGGTGCGCCCCCCGGCGCCCGAGCGGGCCAAAGTGGCCAAAACCTCGGCCTGCTGAGGCGTCGGCTCAGGCATCGACTCTGGCCACGCCTCCAGCCTGGCATCTTCTGGGGTGCCTGCCGCCCCGGCCACATCCTGCGGCGCCGGGCTTGCCCCATCGGCTTTGGCATGGGCCTTGGTCTTGGGCTTGGCCACGGGCTTGGCCTTGGGGGGCTTCAACCGCCTTTGCAGCTGCTCGGTCTGCAATCGGCGCAAAGACGGCGGCAGGGCCTGCAAGGCCACCTCGCCCGGTGACCTCTGGTAATACTGGGCGGCAAATTGCACCAGCTGCCGCCATGCCCCATTCAAAGCGGGCAAGTCCTCACACACCCAATGGGCGGCCCGCAAGGCCGCCGGGTCGAGTTCAGTCGAAGGCGACCCATCCCACACCACACCCATCACCTCGCGCGCGCCCAACGGCACCCGCACCAGTTGGCCGGGCTGAAGTGCCTTGTCACTGGTGTAATCCAGCGCGCCCGTCAGGCCACTGTGGGCTGGCGCGTCAACCAAAACTGAAAAAATGCCCACTAAGTCCTTGATTTTTGTATGGGTTTAGAGTTGCCCAAAAAAACTGTGGATAACTTTGTTGAAAAAAGCCCTCGCATGGCCTGCAAACCCTTGAAAATCAAGCCTTTCGTGACTTTGCCTGAAATTCAGGAAATTCATTTTCTTCTTATAAATCAACACCCACGGCCATTTTCTGCGGCCAGTCCACGGTTTTGCTCGGGTTTGACCCTAGCTTGCCATCATCCTTATTTTTGTGCATAACAAATCACGCCGAACCCCCTGAAGGCTAGCATTTACTTCACCCGCGCAGCTTTTTCGAGTGGCTGTGTACCGCCTCCACCAGGGCACTCACATGCTCGGGCGGGGTGAACTGGCTGATGCCATGCCCCAGGTTAAAAATATGCGTCGGCCCGCTCGTGTGGGGGTCGATGTGCGGTGGCCCAAAGCTGTCCAGCACCGCGCGGGCCTGCTCGGCCACCTGCTCGGGCTTGGCAAACAACACATTGGGGTCCAGGTTGCCTTGCAGCGCCTTGCCCGGCCCACCCGCCTGGCCGCCCACCTTCTGGCGCGCCCAGCCCAGGTTCACCGTCCAGTCCAGCCCCAGCACCTCGCAGTCCAGCTTGGCCATCTCATCCAGCCACAGCCCGCCGCCTTTGGTGAACACGATGCGCGGAATGTCCTGCCCCTCGTGGCTGCGTTTCAGCTGGCTCAACACCCGGGCCGTATAAGCCATGCTGAAAGTCTGAAACGCCCCGTCGGCCAACACCCCGCCCCAGCTGTCAAACACCATCACCGCCTGGGCACCGGCCTCGATCTGGGCGTTCAGGTACGCCGCCACCGAGTCGGCGTTCACCGCCAAAATCCGGTGCATCAGGTCCGGGCGCTGGTACATCAGGGTCTTGACCAGCCGGTAGTCATCCGACCCGCCGCCCTCCACCATATAGCAGGCCAGCGTCCAGGGGCTGCCGGAAAACCCGATCAGCGGCACCCGGCCATTGAGCGCCTTGCGTATCGACGTCACCGCATCAAACACATAGCGCAGCTTGTTCATATCGGGCACCGCCAGCTTGGCCACGGCGGCCTCGTCGCGCACCACTTGGGCAAACTTGGGGCCTTCGCCCTGCGCAAAACTCAGCCCCAGCCCCATGGCGTCGGGCACCGTCAAAATGTCGCTGAACAAAATCGCCGCATCCAGCGCATACCTATCCAACGGTTGCAGCGTCACCTCGGTCGCATAGTCCACATTGGTGGCCAAACCCATAAAACTGCCGGCCTTGGCACGGGTTGCGCAGTACTCCGGCAAGTAGCGGCCGGCTTGGCGCATCAGCCAAAGAGGGGTGTAGGGGGTGGCCTGACGCCGGCAGGCCCGAAGGAAATGGTCGTTTTGCAGCGGTGAGAACATCGCCCCATTGTCGCAAAACTCGCCAGCCGGGCAAACTGTTCTATGTCAGCGGTTTGAAAGCCACCATTTGTTGCAGCAAAAGGGCCAATTGTTCGGCCACCGCATCCAGCAGCGCCTGCCCCCGTGCCGCATCGGCGCGCGCCGCATGGCCCACCGCGCCGCAGGGGTGCAGGTCTTGGGCATGCCAGCCCATCCGACTGTGGCCTCCACCCAACAAAGGCTGCGCCCGCACCCGCGCTTCGGCGCTCGACTTGAACTCACCGGCCAGATCCATCCGCACCTGGCCCGGGGCCAGCGCCAGCATCATCGAAGTCTCTACCTCGCCCGCGTGCACCCCAAAACGCCGCTCTTGCGCGTCAAAGGCCTCCAGCGCCGCCCCCAGCGGCAACTGCTCATAGCTGGTATGGCACACCGTCAAGCCATGGCCGCGCAACTCGCGCGCCGCCAAATCCATCAGCGCCACATGGCCGCCATGCGCGTTGAACATCAGCAGCTTGCGCACCCCAGAGCGGGCCACCGACTGCCCCAACTCGACCAGCATGCGCAATGCGGTCTCGCTCGACAGCGACAAAGTGCCGGCAAACGCCGCATGCTCGGTGCTCAGGCCCACCGTCAGCGTGGGCAGCACCAACACCGGCGTGGGCTCCGACAGGCGGGCCAGGCGGGCCAACGCGCCCGACACCATCGCCTCGGCCAACACAGCGTCCACATTCAGCTGCAGATGCGGGCCGTGCTGCTCGGTTGCCCCCAGCGGCAACAAAGCCACCGTCCGCTGCGGGTCTAGTGCTTCAAAATCGGCGCTGCGCAAAGCGCCCCAAAGGCAGGGCATATCCATGATGCGGCTATCTTAATCAGAAATGAGGACGCGGGTTTTGCGGGCGCAGGCTTTGCTGCCCCACACTTGGCGGCTCCACACTTGGCCGCCCCAACCTATCGGCGCGCGTGTTCGAGGGCCTGCCCTAGGCATACAAATGGACTTATACATGGGCCTATCTTTGGCCATGTCAGGCCATGCGGGCACTATTTTTGAATATCAAATCACTTTTTAAGTATCTAAATATGATACTATGTCATTCAATTTAGGCGTTCAAACTTGTGCGCCTTCTTCATCACTCCCCTCGGAGAGGTTTTATGTCCAAGCATCGCCCCAAACCAAACCCTGGCCACACCGTCAACACCGCTCACCCCTCCATCCAGCCCGTCAGCGCATCCCACCACCCCACCGAGCCACAGGGCTTGAAGCGCCGCCACTTCATGGGCACCGCATTGGCGCTAGACGCCGCTGCGTTGCTGGCCGCCTGCGGTGGGGGTGGGGGAGGGGATTCAGGCGGCACGGGGATGAGTGGCAGTGGGTCGGGCAGTGGGTCTGCAAGCAGTTCCGCCAGTAGTTCGGGAAGTGCCTCAAGCAGTGCTGCAAGCAGTGCTTCAAGCAGTGCTTCAAGCAGTGGCTCCAGCGGCAGTTCAGGCAGCAGTTCGGCCAGCAGCTCAGGCAGCGGTTCTGGCTTAGGCTCAGGCAGTAATATGTGTAGCGGTTCGTCTAGTGGCTCTGGAAGTGGCAGCGCAAAACCCACCAATTGGGTGGTCAGCACGTTTGCGGGGACGGGGTCGAATGGGCCAAGGATCGATGGCACAGGCGGAACAGCCACCTTTTATGGGCCTGCTGGAATTGCCGTGGACACCTGTGGCTATTTGTATGTGGCAGATAGCTTTTTTTATTCCATACGTAAAATCACCCCAGGGGGCGTGGTCAGCACCCTGGCAGGCTCGGGGTGGGCGGGGGCTGTCAATGGCACGGCTGGAACGGCGACATTTGATTCCCCAGGGGGCGTTGCTATGGACACCAGTGGCCATTTGTTTGTGATTGAGAACACCAATGCTGACCTGCGGAAAGTCACGCCGGCAGGTGTGGTCAGCACGCTGGCAGGGGTTACTGGTCTTTATGGCTATCTGGACGGCACCGGTACGGTGGCCCAATTTAACGGGCCTCGGGGTGTGGCCATAGACGTCAGCGGTAATTTGTTTGTGGCGGAGACGACCAACCAGAGAATACGTAAAGTCACGCCTGCGGGTGTGGTGAGCACATTGGCGGGCACTGGGGCATCGGGTTCTGCCGACGGTTTCGGCACCTTGGCGAGTTTTAAAAACCCCTTTAGCGTGGCTGTCGATGCCATTGGCGTGGTGTATGTGGCTGATTCCAGTAACCATTTAATACGGAAAATCACGCCTGAAGGCGTGGTGACCACCTTGGCTGGAACGGGTACAGCAGGGGCTGTAAATGGCACGGGCACAAACGCAAGTTTTCATTACCCTCGGGGCTTGGCCATAGACGCTGGCGGTGCGGTGTACGTGGCTGATTATGGCAACCATTTGATCCGCAAAATCACGCCTGAAGGTGTGGTGAGCATTCTGGCGGGTACGGGCACAATTGGGGCTACCAATGGTACAGGAACCCTGGCGGGTTTTAACCAACCTTCAGGCATCACCTTCGATGGCAGTGGTAATTTGTGGGTTGCAGATACCGGCAACAACCGCATCCGCAAAATCACCCCCATTTACTAACTTGAGACAGCCCCCACACTTGCAGAAATTGGGGTCGCAGAGTTGAGTCAACCCCCAATTTCTGTCATTCCCAAACTCAACCCAAGCTGTGACTTTCCCCCTTTAAACATCCAGTGTTCGCATGGCCAACCAGCACCCCAAACCAAGCCACCGTCATATCGACATCCCCGCTAACACTGTGAACACGGGCAACCATGGTCACGCCCCTGCCCAACCCGCCACCCAACCCGCCGCCCCTTCAGCACCCCTGGGCTTGAAGCGCCGCCACTTCATGGGCACCGCCTTGGCGCTAGACGCCGCTGCGTTGCTGGCCGCCTGCGGTGGCGGCGGCGGGGGAGGTGACTCGGGCGGTACGGGGATGAGTGGCAGTGGGTCGGGCAGTGGGTCGGGCAGTGGGTCGGGCAGTGGCTCTGGCAGCAGTTCGGCCAGCAGTTCGGCCAGCAGTTCCGCCAGCAGCTCTGGCAGTGGTTCCGGCAGCGCCAGCGCAGCACCTCCCGTGTGGGCCGTGGCCACATGGGCGGGGGCAGGCACCTCGGGTGCCGACAATGGCATGGGCGCCACGGCCACATTCAACATCCCTTATGGGCTGGCCATCGACGCCACGGGCAATGTCTATGTCGGCGACAGCTACAACCACCTCATCCGCAAAATCAGCCCCACGGGTGTGGTCAGCACCCTCGCAGGCACAGCGGGCATGCCGGGCGGTGTCGACGGCAGCGGGCAATCAGCCCGCTTCCACTACCCCAGGGGGGTCGCCGTTGACACCAGTGGCCATGTCTATGTGGCCGACTACTACAACCACAGCATCCGCAAAATCACCCCGGCGGGTGTCGTCAGCACCCTGGCTGGCACAGGGGCGTCGGGCACGCTCAATGGCACCGGCAAAACCGCCCAATTCAACTACCCGTCCGATGTCGCCATCGACACCAACGGCAACCTCTATGTCGCAGACACCCACAATCACCTCACCCGCCAGATCACCCCTGCGGGCGTGGTCACCACCTTGGCCGGTGTGGGGGGCACATCGGGCTATGTCGAGGGCACGGCTGCGACGGCACAGTTTCACAGCCCCTACGGGGTCGCTGTCGACCCAAGCGGCCATGTCTACGTCGCCGATCAAGACAACCACTGCATCCGCAAAATCACCCCGGCAGGCGTCGTCACCACCCTGGGGGTGCTAGAGGGGATCATCGGGTACGCCGACGGCACCAGCTCGCCCAGCGGCATCGCCACAGACCCCAGCGGCTACGTCTATGTGGCAGACACCATCAACAACCTCATCCGCAAAATCAGCCCGGCGGGCGTGGTCCGCACCGTGGCCGGTTTGGGTGGCTCCCCCAGCTTTGCCGACGGCACGGGTGC
>JBEBAJ010000141.1:0-6543 GCA_041158965.1 Pseudomonadota bacterium
GCGCAAGGGCGGTATCTCGCGGTTTTCTTTCGGGCTCAGGCCCTGCAACCAGGCGTTGCGGGCATGCACGATGAAAGTGTCGCAGCCGGCCTCGCTGACGCGACCAATGAAGTCACGCACGAAGTCATACGATTCGATTTTGTCCACACCAATGCGGTGCTTGACGGTGACGGGTATGCCGACGGCGTCTTTCATGGCTTTGACCCCGTCGGCCACGGTGCCTGGCTCGTTCATCAAACAAGCCCCGAAAGCGCCACGCTGCACCCGCTCAGAGGGGCAGCCGCAGTTGAGGTTGATCTCGTCGTAGCCCCACTGCTCACCCAGCCGTGCGGCAAAGGCCAAATCTTCCGGCTCGCTGCCCCCCAATTGCAAGGCCACAGGGTGTTCCTGTTCATTGAAACGCAGGTGCCGCTGCACATCGCCGTGGCGCAAGGCACCGGTGGTGACCATCTCGGTGTAGAGCAATGTTTGACGCGTCAGTAAACGATGGAAGAACCGGCAATGCCGGTCGGTCCAGTCCATCATGGGTGCGACGCTGAGGCGATGGGGGGAGTGGGTCATGCAAGTCGGTGTAAGGCGTGAATGATTTTAAGTCACACGCCTGTGACACCCCTAGCACTCCAAAATGGTTATCCTAGGGAAGCTCTGCAAAACTCGCAGCGACGCAAAGCAATTTTGGGTTTTTAAAAGAAGGAGTCATTGAATGAGTGTCATGAATGGTTTTGAAATTCACCCCCATCCCAACACGCCGGCCAGTGCCGTGCAGTCCTTGGCCGGATACGCCACGTCGATCGTGAGCGACATCATGGGCGGCCGTTTGGTGGGCACATCGGGACTGCTGCCAGTGCACCGGTCCATCATGAGCGCCTGTGGCCAGGCTGTGACGGTGCGGGTGCGCGGCGGCGATAACCTGATGATCCACAAAGCGCTCTCCACCCTCGTTCCCGGCGATGTGCTGGTGATCGATGGCGACGGCGATGTGAGCCGTGCTTTGGTGGGCGAAATCATGTCCAGCGTGGCTCGCAAGCGCGGGGCGGTGGCCTTCGTGGTCGACGGTGCGGTGCGAGACGCCGACAGTTTTGAACACCACCGTTTTCCCTGTTGGGCCCGTGGCGTGAACCTGCGTGGCCCCTACAAGGACGGCCCAGGCTCTATCAATGTTCCCGTGGTCGTGGGCGGCATGCAGGTCAACCCGGGAGACATCATGCTGTGTGATGGTGACGGCGTGGTCGCCATTCCAGCGGCCATGGCCGCGACCGTGGCTGCAGCAGCCCAAGAGAAAACCGACACCGAGATCGCCATGTTGAAAGCCATCGAGGCCGGCACTTACACGGCGCCTTGGGTCGATGAATTGCTCAAAGCCAAGGGCGGGATTTGAGGGTTCAGGCCGAGCGTGCGAACTCGGCCTTGACCTGCTCTTCGTGGGCCAGCAATGCCCGAACGCTGTCGCGTTGCTCTACGCGCTGTCGATGGGCCATGCAGTTTTTGAAACGAGACAAATCCGAGCCAAAGGCAGCGCCGCGCCTAAAAGCCCAGTAAAAGTAGGCGTCGGCGCATGAAAAACGGTCGCCAAAGAACCAGGCCTTGCCCGCCAGCATTTCTTCGGCCAATTCATATTGCTCCACCATGCCTTCGTGGCCCAATTGCTTGACCCGCTCGGTGGTACCGGGCACATCACAGTAACGCTCGGCGCGGGCTTGCTGGGTGAGCTTGGGGTGTATGCCAGAACCGCACCAACCCAGAAACGACAGGCAATCAATGTAGGTGTCGGGGTCGGTCGGCATCAGGCCCGCCTGGGGAAAGTGCCGATCGATCCAGACATGAATGGCGACGTTTTCTGTGAAGACGCGCCCGTCGACGATGAGTGCCGGGACCTTGCCCTTGGGGTTGATCTTCAGATACTCAGGACTGAAATTCTCGCCCTTGCCCAAGTTGACGTTGTGGGTCACGAAGTCGGCCCCTGCCTCTTTGAGCAGGATATAGGGCACAACGGCGCATGCGCCAGGGGCAAAGGCCAGGGTGAGTTTCATGAACAGTCTCCAGAGAATGCGAATAGATTCAGTGTAAACAAAAAAGGGGCCACGATGGCCCCTTTGGGGTGTCGCCTAAAGCGATCAACCCATGTGCAAACCGCCGTTGACCGAGAAGTCGGCGCCGGTGGCATAACCGCCTTCTTCGCTGGCCAGCCAGGCGACGATGGAGGCAATTTCGCTGGGCTCGCCCAAGCGCTTGACCGGCACAGTGCCGACGATTTTTTCCAGCACGTCGGGACGGATGGCCCGGACCATGTCGGTGCCAATATAGCCCGGACTGACCGTGTTGACGGTGACTCCCTTGCTGGCCATCTCTTGCGCCAGGGCCATGGTGAAGCCGTGCATGCCCGCCTTGGCGGCCGAGTAATTGGTTTGACCGGCCTGACCCTTCTCACCGTTGACGGAAGAGATTTGAATGATGCGGCCCCAACCCTTTTCTACCATGTCTGGCACCACTTGCTTGGTGACGTTGAACATGGAGTTCAGATTGGTGTCGATGACGGCGTCCCAATCGTCGCGGGTCATTTTCAGGAACATGCGATCACGGGTGATGCCTGCGTTGTTGACGAGCACATCGATGATGCCGTGCTCTGCCTTGGCTTTGCTGAATGCTTCCACGGTGGAGTTCCAATCGGCCACATTGCCCACGGAGGCGTGAAAGGTGTAACCCAGCGCCTTTTGCTCGGCCAGCCATTTGGCATGGTCACGGGTGGGGCCGCAACCGGCGATGACGGTAAAACCCTCTTTGTGCAAACGCTGACAGATGGCGGTGCCGATGCCACCCATGCCTCCCGTGACGTATGCGACTTTTTTGCTCATTGTTGTCTCCTTGAAAAAATACAGGTTTAAAAAAAGTTATGCCTTGGCTTTGACGTAGCGCCCGGGAGCGGGCTCGATGGCCTTGAATTTGCCCTTGCCGTAGGTCTTGGGTGCGGCTATGGTTTTGCCTGCGTGCCCTTTGAGCCAGGAGGACCAATCGGTCCACCAGCTGCCGGGCACTTCTTTGGCGCCAGCGATCCATTCGTTGACGTCCTTGGGGAAGCGGCCATCCTGACGGACCCAGTGGCTGCGTTTTTTGGCGGTCGGCGGGTTGATGACCCCGGCGATGTGGCCCGAGGCCCCCATCATGAAGCGCTTGGGCCCGGAGAAGACCTGTGTCGATGCGTATGAGCCGCCAATGGGCACGATGTGATCTTCGCGGGAGCCATAGATATAGAAAGGCATCTTCACCTTGGTGAGGTCGATTTTTTCGCCACAGACCGTGGCTGCGCCGGGCTTGATGAGCCGGTTTTCCAGGTAGGTGTTGCGCAAGTACCAGGCGTAAAGCGGGCCGGGCAGATTGGTGGAGTCGCTGTTCCAGTACAGCAGGTCAAAGGGCGGCGGCGTCTCGCCCTTGAGGTAGTTGCCCACCACATAATTCCAGACCAGGTCATTGGGTCGCAGGAAGGAGAAGGTCTGGGCCATGTCGCGACCGGCCATCAGGCCGCCATTGGCGAATTGCATTTCCCGATAGCGCACGAAGTTTTCGTCGATGAAGACATCGAGCACACCGGTGTCAGAGAAATCGACCAAAGTGGTCAGCAAGGTGGTGCTGGCGACCCAGTCTTTTTTGCGCGCGGCCAAGACCGCCAAGGCGTTGGTCAGTATGGTGCCGCCGACACAAAAGCCCAAGGCGTTGATTTGGGGCGAACCGCCGATTTCGCGCGTGACTTCGATGGCCTTGATGACCACATGCTCGACATAGTCGTCCCAGGTGGTGTTCGAGTGGCTTTGATCGGGGTTGCGCCAACTGACCACAAAGGTCCGGTGACCTTGAGCCACGCAATAGCGAATGAAAGAATTTTCCGGCTGCAGGTCGAGGATGTAGAACTTGTTGATGAAGGGCGGCACCAGCAAAAAGGGCCGTTCGTGGACCTTGGCGGTGAGGGGCTTGTATTCGATGAGCTGGAAATAGTCGTTTTCAAAGACCACCCGCCCCTCGGTCGTGGCGACGTTTTTGCCGACCTCGAAGAGGCTCTCATCGGTCATCGAGACATGGCCCTGGCGGATGTCATGCATCAGGTTCTGGATGCCTTTGGCGATGCTTTCGCCTTGGGTGTCGATGGCCTTTTTCTGCGCCTCGGCATTGAGGGCCAGATAATTGCTGGGCGAGGAGGCAGCCACCCATTGCTCGACCGCAAATTGAATGCGGGCCCGGGTTTTGGCATCGGCGTCAACGGCATCGGCCAAGCCCATCAGGGTGCGGGCGTTGAGCAGGTAGGCAGCAGCCGTGTAGGCGGCAATCGGGTTGTGCGCCCAGGCTTCTGCGGCAAAGCGGCGATCCTTCAGCGGCGGGTTGGCGTGCAGGCTGTCGTTCCAAAGGCGGCTGGCCTCTTCGAGATAGTTTTTTTGCAGATCGGCGAGTTTGGCGGGTGAGAACTGCAAGGCCTTGGTCCCGGCAGAACCCATGTCCATGTTCTGAAAGGCGGCCAAGGCCTGCGACCAGCTGTCGCCAAATTGTTTTTTGAATTGCTCGGCGGCTTGGCTCCAGTCGGGCATGGAAGGGGCTACCATGGATGTCTCCTCTGTGACTGACCAGAGTATGGCAGGGTCAGCCCTTCGGTTTGCTGACAAAAACGATCATGAAGCGCCAGGGGGGGCCAAAAAAATCACCGCTGCCATGCGACCGCTGCGGCCATCGCGACGATGGGAAAAATACAGATCGGCCCGGGTGTGGGTGCACCATGCGTCGCTGCCGTCATTGCCCCAGACCTCGCTCACCCCGCAGGCGCGCAACCGGTCACGGGCCAAACCGGGCAGATCGCACCACCACTTGCCCGATCGCTGCGGCAGGGGCTGAAAATGGGCTTGGGCCTGAGGAGAGGCGGCCACAAAGGCCTGGCGGACGTCTTCGCCGACCTCGAAAGCACGCGGCCCGATGGCCGGGCCCAGCCAGGCATGCCAGCGGGCTAGCGGGTCATGTTTGCGCAAGCGCTGCATCAAGGATTCGATCACCCCAACCCCCGCTTGACCGCATAACCCGCGCCAACCGGCGTGGGCAGCGGCCACCGTGCGCCCGCGCTCATCGCTGAGCAAAATGGGCAGGCAATCGGCCACCATGATGCAACAGCCCTGCCCGGCCTGATCGGTGTAGACCGCGTCAGCCTCGCTGTCCTGCGGGCATGGCAAGGCACGGACGCCCCAGCCATGCACCTGGCGCAAAAACACGGGTTGCACCCCCAGGGTATCGATCAGCTTTTGTCGATTGGCCGCCACTGCGCCGGGGGTATCGCCGACATGGTCGCCCAAATTGAAGCTGTGGCAGGGAGAGACAGACACCCCGCCACTGCGCCAGCTGTGCCCGGCCCGCACCCCTTGCACCGGCCATTCGAGCCAGTGCCAATGCGGCCGTGTTGCCGAGGGGGCAGTGTCCTCAGTTTTCAAAGTCTGGACAGGCAGAGGGTTGTGCCTTTTGAAAGGCGCTCAGTCTCATGCAAGCCTCAAACGTCCCCATGGTCAGAGGCAGGCCATCGAAATTCACCTTGAATCGCTGGCCATTGAAAATTTGCGGCACCAGACAGCAATCGGCCAATGTGGGGGTGTCGCCGTAACAATAGGTCGAGCGCGGCCCTTGTTCAAGTTGTCGCTCAAAGGCCTCCAAGCCATCGCGCACCCAATGGCGATACCAGGTGTTCTTGGTCTCTTCGTCAAAGTGCAGATTTTTTGTGAGGTAGCGCAGCACGCGCAAATTGTTCAATGGATGGATTTCACAGGCAATCGACTGGGCGAGCGCCCGAACACGGGCCCTGGACAAGGGGTCGGCGGGCAAGAGGGGCGGCTCGGGATGGGTCTCGTCGAGATACTCGATGATGGCCATCGATTGGCTCAGTCGCTCTGAACCCAAATCCAGCAAGGGCACCAGGCCATCGGCTGAGACACCCCGGTACCCGGGTTCGCGGTGCTCGCCTTGCGCCAAGTGTATGGGGATGTATTCATAACTCAGCCCCTTGAGTTGCAAGGCAATGCGCACGCGGAATGAGGCCGAAGAACGGAAATAGTTGTAGAGCTTCATGGCCTGAGCATATCGCAGCCCCCATGCAGCGCCAAAGCCTCGCACCGCACCAGACCTAAGAACAGGGAATACCCGCATAAACGATATGTCAGAATCACATAACAGGTAGAGAGAACACACGCCCCACGGGTGTTGGCCCCGCCTAAAATATTCTGCACATTCCGAGTTGTTTTGATCGAAGAGAGTTCGTATGAGTTTTGTCATCAACCCGCCCGAAATCATTTCGGTGCCCGTCGTGGGTCGAGCCGAGCGCTTCCCCGTACAAAGAATTTATTGCGTTGGCCGCAATTATGTCGAGCACGCCAAGGAAATGGGCTTCACCGGTCGTGAGCCCCCATTCTTCTTTATCAAGCCGGCCAACACCGTGGTGCTGGCTTTGCCCGGAGAAACCGCGCCTCTGCCCTACCCGACCCTGACCCAGGATTTCCAACACGAAATCGAGCTGGTGGTGGCCATAGG
>JBEBAJ010000142.1:0-6536 GCA_041158965.1 Pseudomonadota bacterium
ATGAGCTCGTCGTTGAAGTCGTAGCTGGGGTTGTGCAAGGTGCACGGCCCGGCGCCGTGCCCCATCTCGCGATGGACCCCATCGCCGTTGGCAATGAAGGCATAGGCCCCGGGGCAGGCCTGCAACATGTAGGAGAAGTCTTCCGCCCCCATGGTGGGTTCTTGCGGGGTGACGTTGTCGGCCCCCACCATCTCGACCATGACCTGGCGCATGAACTCGGTTTCGGCCACATGGTTGACGGTGGGCGGGTAGTTGCGAACGAATTCAAACTCGCAACTGGCCCCCATGGCGGCACACACCCCCTGGCTGATCTCGCGCATGCGTTGTTCAATGAGATCGAGGACTTCGATGGTGAAGGTGCGCACCGTGCCTTGCAACTCACAACTGTCGGGCACCACGTTGGTGGCCTCGCCTGCGTGGATCATGGTGACGGAAATCACACCGGCGTCGACGGGTTTTTTGTTGCGGCTGATGATGGTCTGAAAGGCCTGCACCAGTTGGGCCGCGATGGGCACCGGGTCGATGCCATTGTGCGGCAAAGCGGCATGGCTGCCCTTGCCCCGGATGGTGATGCGAAATTCGTTGCTGGAGGCCATGACCGGGCCCGGGCTGATGGCAAACGAGCCCACTTTCGGGCCGGGCCAGTTGTGCACGCCAAACACCGCCTGCATGGGGAATTTCTGAAAGAGGCCGTCTTTGATCATTTCGCGGGCACCGCCGCCGCCTTCTTCAGCCGGCTGGAAAATGAGATAGACGGTGCCGTCAAAGTGACGGTGCTTGGCCAGGTGTTGGGCGGCAGACAGCAACATGGCCGTGTGGCCATCGTGGCCGCAGGCGTGCATCTTGCCCTGGTGGCGGCTGGCGTGGGCGAAGGTGTTGAATTCTTGCAAGGGCAAGGCGTCCATGTCGGCGCGCAAGCCTATGGCGCGGCCACTGTCGCCGCCTTTGATGATGCCCACCACGCCGGTGGTGCCCATGCCCCGGTGGATCGGAATGCCCCACTCGGTCAATTTGGCGGCGACCAAATCAGAGGTGCGGTTTTCTTGAAAACACAGCTCGGGGTGGGCGTGGATGTCGCGCCGTATGGCCACAATTTGTGCGGCTTGGGTCACAATGGAATCGAGCAGGTTCATGGCACGGTCTCCTGATTTGAAAAACCAGTTTAACCGAGAATGCCCATGGCGTGCTGTCGCGCCGCAGCCTGCCCGCGCCCCTGGAAAACCCTTCAGGAAGCGCTTTTCTTGGTGCGGGTGAGATCGACCCCCAGCTGGCGCAGTTTGCGGTAAAGGTGGGTGCGCTCGAGGCCGGTTTTTTCGGCCACGCGGGTCATTGAGCCGTTTTCACGCGCCAAATGGAACTCAAAATAGGCTTTCTCAAAGGCATCGCGCGCTTCGCGCAAGGGCAAGGTGAGGTCAAAGGCCTGATGGTCGAGGGCGAGTTCACTCGGGGCGACGCTGGCCGACAGCGTTTGGCCCGTTGGGGGGGCGGCCGTTGCGGCAACTGCAGTCGGGCCGGGTTGGGCCATAGACCCTGACGCGGATGGGGTCACCACATGGCGGCGGTTCAAGCCCTGCTCGACGGCCTTGAGCAGCTTTTGCATCGTGATGGGCTTTTCCAGAAACGCCAGCGCCCCGATGCGGGTGGCTTCGACGGCGGTTTCTATGGTGGCGTGACCGCTCATCATGATGACCGGCATGTCGAGCTGACCCGCCGTCGACCATTCCTTGAGCAGGGTGACGCCGTCGGTGTCGGGCATCCAGATGTCGAGCAAGACCAGATCGGGCCGCCCTTCGGAACGAATGCGCCGGGCCTGGGCTGCGTTTTCGGCCAAATCCACCTGATGACCCTCGTCATTGAGAATCTCAAACAACAAGTCGCGGATGCCTAACTCGTCGTCGACCACAAGAATGTTTGCCATAGAACCGTCAGCCTTTGTCGTTGGATGCCATAGTTTGGAATGATAGCGATACTTGGGCCCCGCTGACCTGGCCATTGAGTTCGAGATTTTTCAACTCCAGTCGGGCGCGGTGCTCGTCGGCGATTTTCTTCACCACCGCCAGCCCCAGGCCGGTGCCTTTGGGTTTGGTGGTGACATAAGGCTCGAAAGCCCGCTTGAGTATGGCCTCGTTGAAACCTGTGCCTGTGTCTTTGACGATCAGTCTCACGCGGCGGCTGGTGGGGTTGTATTGGGTGAGCAAGGTGACTTCCGGTTCGGGGCGACCTTCACAGGCATCGAGCGCATTTTGCAGCAAATTGTGGATCACCTGGCGCAGTTGCTGGGCGTCGCCCAAAATGTCTGGCGCTTGCTCATCGAGCTGCAAACGCACCGGGGCCGCCTGGTGTTCAGACAAATAGAGTTGCACCAGGTCACGGATGAGCGCATTGAGGTTCAGAGGCGACAACTCGGCTTGCGGCAAACGGGCGTAGTCACGGAACTCGTTGACCAGGCGTTTCATGGCGTCGACCTGATCGACGATGGTGCGCACCGATTTGTCGAGCAAGGCGCGGTCGGCATCGGCCAGTTTGTGCTCCAGCTTGAGGGCGAGCCGCTCGGCCGACAGCTGTATCGGGGTGAGCGGGTTTTTGATTTCGTGCGCCAGACGACGGGCCACTTCGCCCCAGGCCTGGGCGCGTTGTGCCGAGACGATTTCAGAGATGTCGTCAAACACCAAAAGCCAGGCCAGGTTGGGCAATATCGCCCCGCGCGCCAGCACGGTCAGGGTGTCGTTGGATTCGCCCATGGGGACGGCCTTGGGTTGGGCGGTGGCAATGGGCAGATCGAAGGACTGTTGCCAATGGTCGATGCCGGTGTCGCGGTGCTCGACGGCCAGGGTTTCGAACTGGCGCGTGACTTGCTGACCGAACTCGCCCAAACCGGCGATGCCCGCCAGAACATGGCCTTCGTGCGCAGCCAGCGGCACGCGCAGGATGCGGGTCGCGCCCGGGTTGCATGACACGATGCAGCCCTTGGGGTCGAGCACGATCACCCCGGCGGTGAGGTTGTCGAGTATGGTCTGCAAATTGGCGCGGGCCAAGTTGGCCTGCTCCATGCTGCGCTCGACGGTGTTGCGGGCGTCGGCCAATTGGCGGGTCATTTCGGCAAAGGCACGGGTCAGGCCGTCGAGCTCGTTTTGCCCCCACAAGACGGGCTTGGGCGAGAGGTCTCCGGCCGCCACATCGCGCACGCCCCCCACCACCAGCAGCAGGGGGCGGGCCAATTGATTGCCCAGCACCACGGCCAGCAAAATGGCGGCAAACACCGACAGGAACAGGCTGAGGGTGAGCGTGCCGATGTACATCTGGCGCAGCGAGGTGCGGGCCAGGGCGCGCTCTTGGTATTCGCGGTTGGCTTGTTGCAAGAGCAAGGCGTTGTCCACCAGGGTCGGGGGCAAATCGAGCGTGACCTGCAAGACCCGGGGCTCGTTCATGCTGTCGATGCGCCCGGAGGGCACCAGGGCCATGGCGCGCACGCGGGCCGCGGTGGCGTTTTCTTCCAGCCCCTCCAATCGCGTCCACACCCCCTGTAAGCGCACCTGGCGCAACACCGCCGCAGAGGGGCGCTCGGTTTTGATCACATACTTGGTCTGCCCGGCGCTGCCCAAGGGGGTGCCGGAGAGCGTCCACAGCACCACCTCCTGGGCGCCCAATTGGCTGCGAATGCGCTCTAGCGCCAACACCGCCTGCGTGTCGGTCAGCTCGCTGAGTTGCATGGCCGCACCATCGGTTTTGCTGCCCAAATCCTGGGCCAGAGTGTCGAAAGTGGCCCGCCCCAGATTGAGGCCCGCATCGAGCGCCCCTTCCACCTTGACATCGAACCACGCTTCAATCGAACGCGAAACGAACTGGTAAGAGACGGAATAAATCAGCAAGCCGGGCAAAAAGCCCACCAGCGTGAAGATGAAGGCCAGCTTCAGCAACAACTGGCTGCCGAACTTGCCTTGTCGCCAGCGCACGGCCAAACGCCACACGATGGCCAAAATGACCCCCAGCAACAACACGGCCAAGCCGATGTTGAGGCCAAACAATATGGGCAGGTAGCGGGCATAACTCTCCCACCGGTCGGTGGCCTGCATGAGCAGGAAAAACAGCACCAGGCCCAGCGCCAGCATGACGCTGAGGCCGACCACCCAGATCCAGCGCGGCAAACCCCGCAGCACGACACTGGACAAAGCATCTGGCCTGGGGCTCATGGCCTGGCACCCACTTTGAAGGTTTGCTGGCGCTGCACCGACAAGCCCCATTCGCCGTCGTTGGAACCCACCAGCCATGGGCGCAGGAGGGCGCTGGGTTCGAGCCGGAAGCGGAACTCGACCCGATGGCGGGCGGTGTCATCGAGCACCCCGGTGGGCAAGGCCCAGGCGCTGATGCGCTGCAAAGCGGACAAAGCTTCGGGCAGGGCGTCGTAGGTTTGCGCCAACCCCACCCCCAGACCCGAGTTGTCGATGGGCTGCTGGCTGCTTTGCAGGCGATATCGGCGCGTCAGCGGCTGGTAGGACAGGCGCCAAAAGCGCTGCCCGCGTGCCAGCAATTTATCGGCCCAATACCAGCGTTCTTGGTAAACACTCACTTCGGCGCTGAAAAACAAAGGCACCCCGCGGCGCAAGGCGTCATCCACGGGGGTGGGCAATTCAAACGACAACTGGGTGCCCAAGACCACGGTTTGCTCGGTGGCGTTGATGGTGAGGTCATCGAGGCGGGCCTGGGCGTGGGCGCCGGACGGGGTCAAGCCATAAGCCAAGGCGACCCAGAGCAGCCCCATCAAGCCCCTGAGCAGTGCCTGGGCGCAGGTCGATTTAGGCCGACTTTTGCAACAAAGCGTAAAAAAATCCGTCTGGTTCACATTCGGGATTGTCCCCGACCCTGACCCCTTTGCCCTCGATGGCGGGGGTCAAATGACCCGGAGCGGGCTTGCGCAAGGCATCGGTGTTGTGTGCAACAAACGATTGCACCTGGGTCTCGCCCTCGATCCGGAACACCGAACAGGTTGCATACAGCAAAAACCCGCCCGGTCGCAGCAGCGGCCATAAGCCTTGCAGCAAGGCCTTTTGCTGCCGGGCCAAAGCGGGCAGGTCTTGAGCCCGGCGCAGCCAGGGGATGTCGGGGTGGCGGCGCACGATGCCTGAAGCGGAACAGGGGGCATCGAGCAAGATGCCGTCAAAGCCCTGGCCTTGGGTGGCCCAGGTGTCGGGGCGGGCGGCATCGGCCACCAGGGTCTGTGCCTGCAAGCCCAGCCGACGCAGGTTGTCTTGGACCCGCACCATGCGGCTTGCATCGACATCAAGGGCCAGCACATCGGCATCGGCGGCTTCGAGCAGATGGGCGGTTTTGCCGCCCGGTGCGGCGCAGGCGTCGAGCAACTGCCAGCGTCGCCCCCCGGGGGCCTGGCCCAGGGCCTGCAACAAAAGGGGGGCTGCCATTTGGGCGGCCAAGTCTTGCACCGAACACTCGCCCGCCTCAAACCCCGGAATCTGTGACACCGGCACCGGGTCGGGCAAATACACGGCCACCTCGCCCAGGGGCACGGCCTTCAAGCCCACTTCGTGACAACGCGCCAACCAGGTCGGCATATCGGTGCGCCGCCGATTCAGGCGCAAGACCAGCGGGGGGCGCTGGCGTGCCCCTTGGAGCAATTGCGCCCAGGCCTCGGGGTGGTCGCTGCGCAATTGCTGAATCCACCACTGCGGGTGGTTGTGCTGCGCAGTGGGGTCTTTGCGGGCGGCGTCCATGAGGCTGGAGCGCTCGCGGATGAAGCGGCGCAAACAGGCATTGATCAGTGCAGCCAAGTCGCGGGTGCGGGGCTCTTGTTTGGCGGCATCGACCGCCTGACTGACCAGGGTGTGCTCGGGGTACATGGGCGGGTCTTGGGCCAGCAGGGCCAAACTGAGGCTGAGCAAAGCATCGGCCGCAGGCGCAGGCGCTTTGGGCACCATCTGCCGGCGCAGGGCTCGCGCCAAACCCAGATGGCGCAGGGCGGTCAATAAGATCGCCTGTACCCCGGGGCGCAAAGGGCCGGGGCAGCGAGTGAGCCACTCGGTGCTGGACTGGCCGGCAGCCACGGCCTGCAAGCCGCGTGCAGACCAGTGCAACTGGGTGGCCAAGGACGGGGCCTCGGTCATGCCGGGTCTGGCAGCCCCAGGGCCGGCTGAAACTGAAATGTGCGGGCGACCAGCCATGCCGGCCACTGCGTGATCGCGCGGTTGTATTGATCGATGGCCTGATTGAAGGCGCGCCGCAAGGGTTGGGCCAGGAGGCGGTTTTCTTGCCATTGCTGGCGCACCGGCTCGGGCAACAAGCCCCAAGGCGAGACCTTGAGCTCATCCCACACCAGCTCGAACGCCTGCCAGGCGGCATTGAGCTCGTAGGCCGACTGCGGCAGCAAGCAGTGCTCTTGCATGCGGGCCAGCGCCACACTGGCCTGGGCCGAGGTGGCGTTGAGACGTCGCCAGCACGCCGCCACGTGAATCGCATCGTTGGAAGCCCGGCGCTGCAAATCGGGGTCGGCGGCGGCATCGGAGAGCGTTTGGCGCGCCAACTCG
>JBEBAJ010000143.1:0-6498 GCA_041158965.1 Pseudomonadota bacterium
TTGAGGTCGCTGTCAAATTGTGTCGATAAATGCTTGTCTGGCATGTCACCTCCTGTGTCAGCCGAAACGGCCAGTGATGTAGTCTTCGGTCTCTTTGCGTTGGGGCTTCAGGAAGATCTGCTCGGTGGCACCGAACTCGACCAGTTCCCCCAGATACATATAAGCGGTGAAGTCACTGCAGCGGGCAGCCTGCTGCATATTGTGCGTGACCATGGCCACCGTGTAGTCATTTTTGAGCTCATTGACCAATTCCTCCACCTTGGCGGTCGAGATGGGGTCGAGCGCCGAGGTGGGCTCATCGAGCAGAATCACCGAAGGCTTGACCGCCACAGAGCGGGCGATGCACAAGCGCTGCTGTTGTCCGCCAGACAAAGACAAGCCGCTTTGTCCGAGCTTGTCCTTCACCTCCGTCCACAAGGCCGCTTTGCTCAGGGCCCACTCCACCCGCTCGTCCATGTCGCTGCGGCTGAGGTTTTCATACAGACGCACACCAAAAGCGATGTTGTCATAAATCGACATCGGAAAAGGCGTTGGTTTTTGAAACACCATGCCGATGCGGGCACGAAGCAAGTTAAGGTCTTGGTCGGGGGCCAGTATGTCCTGGCCATAAAAATGGATCTTGCCTTCGGCGCGTTGCCCCGGATACAGGCTATACATCCGGTTCAGGGTGCGCAACAGGGTCGACTTGCCGCACCCGGAGGGCCCGATAAAAGCCGTGACCTTTTTTTCTGCAATATCAAGGTGGATGTTGCGCAGGCCCTGAAATTTGCCGTAGTAGAAATTCAGGTCTCTGACTTCGATCGCGTTGGGCAAATTCTTCAAAGATTCGTTCATTTCTTGTTCCTCAACCGGTGGTTTTGTCGCGGAAAAACACGCGGGCAATGATGTTGAGCAGCAGCACAGTCAAGGTAATGAGCAAGGCCCCACCCCAGGCCAGGCGCACCCAGTTGTCATAAGGGCTCATGGCGAACTGAAAAATCACCACAGGCAAATTGGCCATGGGTGCATTCAGGTTATAGGACATGAACTGATTGTTCAAGGCGGTAAACAACAAGGGGGCTGTTTCGCCGCTGATGCGCGCCAAAGCAAGCAAAAGGCCCGTCATGACGCCAGAGCGGGCGGCCCGCAAAGTCACCATGGTGGCCACCTTCCAGCGCGGGGCACCCAGCGCGAAAGCGGCCTCACGCAGGCTGCCGGGCACCAGGCGCAGCATGTTCTCGGTGGTCCGCACGACCACCGGGATGGCAATCAGCGACAAGGCCATCGAGCCCGCCCAACCCGAAAAATGTTTCACCTGAGCCACCCAGATGGCGTAGACAAAAAGGCCAAGCACGATGGAAGGGGCCGACAACATGATGTCCGTGATGAAGCGAGTGAACTCGGCGGTTTTGCTCTCATCACCGTATTCGGCCAGATAAACCCCGGCCAAAATCCCGATGGGCGTGCTGACCAGCACAGTGACCGCAATCATCATCAAGCTGCCCACGATGGCATTGGCCAAACCGCCGCCTTCGCTGCCGGGCGCGGGGGTCGGCTGGGTGAACATGGCCCAGTCCAGGGCGGCAAAGCCGTTTTTGAACAGCACGATCAGGATGGAGAGCAATACGGCCAATCCGATGGCCATGGCCGCCATCGAGAGGGTCAGGCCGATGCGGTTAACGATTTTCCGGCGTCGATAGACGGCAGGGTTCATGGCATGGACCTCATGTTTTGGTGCCTTTGGATTTTTCGGCGCGCAGAATCATCCATTTGGCCGCAGCCAGCACCACCAGGGTGATCAGGAACAGCAACAGCCCCAAGGCAAACAGGGCAGAGAGATGGAAGTCATCGGCTTCGCCAAATTCATTGGCCAGGGTCGATGCGATGGATGTACCGGGCGCAAACAAGGAACTGGAGATTTTTTGCGAATTGCCGATCACGAAGGTCACGGCCATGGTCTCGCCCAAGGCACGCCCCAGGCCCAGCATGATGCCGCCGATCACCCCCTTTTGGGTGTAGGGGAGAATGATGTATCGCACCACCTCCCAGGTGGTGCAACCCAAGCCATAGGCCGACTCGCGCAAGACCGATGGCACGATTTCAAACACATCACGCATCACCGCCGCAATAAAAGGCAGGATCATGAAAGACAAAATCAGCCCCGCCGCCAAGATCCCGATGCCGTTCATGGCGCCACCAAACAAGGGGCCGATCAGCGGCATCTGACCCAGGGTCGACTGCAATGCCGGTTGTCCGTATTCAGCGAACAATGGGGCAAACAGGAACAGGCCGAACATGCCATAGATGATGGAGGGCACAGCCGCCAGCAGCTCGATCGCTGTGCCCAGCGGTCGGCGCAGCATCACCGGACAGGTCTCGGTCAAAAAGAGCGCGATGCCAAACGACAAGGGAACCGCGATGAGCAGGGCAATGCCTGCACTCACCAGCGTGCCGAAAATGGCGATGGCCGCCCCGAACTCCTGATTGATGATGTCCCACTCGACCCGCCAGATAAATTCAACACCAAAACGGCTGAATGCCGGTGTGGCGTTGATGATGAGTGAAATGACGATGCCCACCAGGGCCAGCAACACCACCCAGGAAAACAAACGGGTCAACTGATGAAAGACCCAGTCCTGGCGCTGCTGGCGAGCGGCCATTTGACGCATCTCGTCCATGGGCATGCGCTGCTCGGCGTCTGGGGGACGGCCCAATGCCGTCGGGTCGCTCGATGGGTAGGCGGGTGGGGACATGGATCGATCCGGGTGTCGGCTGGCGATGCGGATTCAACCGCTCACCAGCGCATGGGTTTTAGTGTTTGATCTGCGACCAGACACGCTGACGGATTTGCTGCGTCAAGGCGTCAGGCAAAGGCACATAGTCAAGCTCTTCGGCCATTTTCTTGCCATTCTTGAACGACCAGTCAAAGAACGCCGTCACGGCTTTGGAGGCCTCTTTGTCGCCCGGCTCTTTGAACATCAAAATGAAGGAGGCGGTGCTGATGGGCCAGCTGTTGGCGCCCTTGGCGTTCACCATCGAGATGCCCATGCCAGGCACGCCGAACCAGTCGGCACCGGCAGCCGCCGCGGCAAAGGTCAGGTCATCGGGAGAGACATACTTGCCGTCGGCATTTTGCAATTGCAGGAAATTCATATTGTTTTTCTTGACATAGGCATATTCGACATAACCGATAGAGCCTTTGACGCGGTTGACATTGGCCGCCACACCTTCGTTGCCTTTACCACCCACCGAGGAGGCAGCGGGCCATTTCACAGCAGCGCCCTTACCGACCTTGTCCGACCAGTCTTTGCTGACTGCGGACAGGTAATCGGTGAAGTTGAAGGTGGTGCCAGAACCGTCGGCGCGGTGCACCACAGTGATGGCCTGATTGGGCAATGACTTGCCCGGGTTCAACGCCGCCAGTTTGGGGTCATTCCACTGACTGATGGTGCCCATGAACACTTCGGCGAGTACGGGACCGGTAATGCGCAGTTCACCCGGCTTAAATCCCTCGAGATTGACGACGGGCACGGTGCCACCGATGATGGCCGGAAACTGGACGAGGCTGTCTTTGTCCAATTCATCCCCGCTAAGAGGGGCATCAGTGGCACCAAAGGTCACCGTTTTGGCCCGAATCTGGCGGATACCCCCCGAAGAACCAATGGATTGGTAATTCAGGCCAACGTTCGTCTCTTTTTTGTAGGCTTCGGCCCACTTGGCATAGATCGGGTACGGAAAGGTTGCACCGGCCCCTGTGATGTCGGCGGCATGGCCAGTCAAGGCAGCGACACCCAGCCCCAAGGCCAACAAACAAGATTTGAATTTCAACATGAGCATTCCTTCAATAGATGACTGAAAAGTGAGGTAGACAATGATTTTTGTTTTTTATGATGTTCAAAAATTTATCGCTCAAATGTGACAAAGTCGTGACAGAAACCGTTCATTCACAAAACTTTGGTTGATTTCATTGAATTGTCACACTTTCTTCATAAAATCCCGGAATGAATACCAACCAACTACTGGCAGCTGTCGACTTGGGCTCCAACAGCTTCAGGCTCGAAATTGGCCGCGAATCGCATGGACAAATCAACCGGGTCGAATACCTGAAGGAAACCGTCCGTCAAGGCGGTGGTCTGGACTCCGAGCGCCATTTGAGTCCCTCGGCCATGCAGGCGGGCTGGGATTGTTTGGCGCGGTTTGGCGAGCGACTGGCCGGTTTCAAGCCTCGCCAAGTGCGGGCAGTGGCCACCCAAACCCTGCGCGAAGCCCGCAACCGCGATGCATTTCTGGCGCGGGCCCGGGAAGTGCTGGGCTTCCCTATCGAAGTGATTTCCGGCCCGGAAGAGGCGCGCCTCATTTATCTGGGGGTCTCGCATCTGTTGCCACAATCGAACGAGCGGCGCTTGGTGATTGACATCGGTGGACGCTCCACAGAGCTGATTCTGGGACAACAGCTGAATCCTGTTGTGATGACCTCGTATCGGGTCGGCAGTGTGGCCTGGAGCATGAAATACTTTGCCGATGGCGAGTTCAATGTGGCGGTTTTTGAGCGCGCACGCATCGCCGCTAAAGCCATTCTGGACGAAGCCCTCAGCCTGTACCCCAGACTAGCCTGGGATGTGGCATATGGCTCTTCCGGTACGGTCGGCGCAGTGGCCGATGTGCTGGGTAAATCGGGTTGGACGCCGGGGATCATTGATCGCGATGGTCTGGAGTGGCTGAAACGCTACCTGATCCGCACCGCCCATATAGACAATCTCAAGCTGGAAGGTTTGAAAGAGGACCGAAAAACAGTGATAGGCGGCGGCATCAGCGTGCTCGATGCGGTGATGGATCTGCTAGAGATAGATCGCCTGCACGTGGCACAAGGGGCCCTGCGCCATGGGGTGCTGTTTGACATGCTCGATCGCGAGTCAATCGGTGCCGATGTCCGGCACCAGACCGTCACCCGTCTGCAGACCACCTGTTCGGCTGACCTGGCGCAAGCCCGTCGCGTCGCCGCTGTGGCGGAACACTTCCTGCACCCCATGCTTCACGACTTGCCTGCCGAAGATGGGGCCCGTTTGTGCCGAAAACTTCAATGGGCCGCACAATTGCACGAAATCGGCCAGATCATTTCGCACAGCGATTACCACAAGCACGGCGCTTACATTCTCGATCATGCCGACGTCACTGGGTTTGCCGTCCCTGAATTGCACCGGTTGGGCCAACTGGTGCTCGGACACCGTGGCAAATTGCGCAAGCTGGAAATCGATCTCGAAGACATCGATTTTTGCCGCCAACTCATCAGCCTGCGACTGGCCGTGATTTTGTGTCACGCCCGGCGCGACCCCGAACATGAGTCACTGCAATTGTCCATGGATGTGAAATACAGCCGATTCCATCTGAAGGTACCCAAAGCCTGGGCCGAGCGGTATCCCCAGTCGGCACATTTGCTGCGTGAAGAGACCCTGGCTTGGCAGAAAACCGGCTGGTTGCTGGATTTACCCGGCCATTTGTCATTGAATTGACACATTTCATGGGCAGGATATCGTTTATTCATTACCGCGGTGAATCATGCCCCACCAGAACAAAATGACCAGCGAAGAGCTGGATCGATTACATGCCGATTTTCTGGATAGCCTGGACGAAGAGCTCGAGATGGAGCTGGATGATTTGCGCGGTCCGGACGCGATGCAGGCCCAAGCCCCCGGTACGCGCCTTTCCTATTTTCGCAACCTGATTCGCCTGCAGGCCGAATTGGTCAAACTGCAAGATTGGGTGGTGGCCTCGGGACATCGCTTGGTCATCATCTTTGAGGGGCGCGATGCCGCTGGCAAAGGGGGCGTGATCAAACGCATCACTCAACGCCTCAACCCGCGCGTTTGTCGTGTCGCTGCCCTACCCGCCCCCAATGAGCGCGAACGCACCCAGTGGTACTTCCAGCGCTATGTCGCCCATTTGCCAGGCGCTGGCGAAATGGTACTGTTTGACCGAAGCTGGTACAACCGGTCAGGGGTCGAACGGGTGATGGGATTTTGCACTGATGAACAATACGAAGAATTTTTCCGCTCGGTACCCGAGTTTGAAAAAATGTTGGTACGCAGTGGCATACAGATCATCAAGTACTGGTTCTCAATTTCTGACGACGAACAGCACGCACGCTTTTTAGGGCGCATTCTCGACCCCCTCAAGCAGTGGAAACTCAGCCCCATGGATTTGGAAAGCCGCCGCCGTTGGGAAGCCTACACCCGTGCCAAAGAAGTCATGCTGGAACGCACCCATATCAAGGAAGCCCCATGGTGGGTGGTGCATGCCGTGGACAAAAAGAAAGCCCGCCTCAATTGCATAGATCATTTGCTCTCGCAAGTGCCCTATCACGAGGTCCCGCACGAGACGGTGGCCTTGCCAGAGCGCGTGCGCAACCCCGATTACATCAGAAACCCTGTTCCCGCGAACATGATTGTGCCGGAAAAATACTGACATGTTCAGCGATGTCCATCCCGCTAGTCCAAGCGGATACACTAATTTTCCGAAGTC
>JBEBAJ010000144.1:0-11253 GCA_041158965.1 Pseudomonadota bacterium
CATTGGGGCGCAGACGCATCACCCTAGCAACACCAAAACGTCATACAAAAAAGGACACCGAATCCATGCAATCGACCGTTGGCACTGTTTCAGCCTCGACTCCTTTCCAACCGCTCAACCCCACCGCAAACGACACCCCCGTGGCCCAAGCTTTGGCCCACTACCAGATCATCCGTCGCAACGGCGCGGTGGTTCCTTTTGAGCCGGCCAAAATCGCGGTGGCCATGATGAAGGCCTTTCTGGCTGTGCATGGCACGCAGGGGGCCGCATCTGCCAGTGTGCGCGAAACGGTGGATGCCCTGACTCAGAATGTCGTGCGCGCCATGTTGCGCTCGCGCCCGGGTGGCGGCACTTTCCACATCGAAGATGTGCAAGACCAGGTCGAGTTGGGCCTGATGCGGGGCAGCCACCACGAAGTAGCCCGCGCATATGTGCTGTACCGAGAGCGCAGGGCACAAGAGCGGGCGGCCCAAAAAGAGCCCCAAGCGGCGGCCACCCCCGAGCTGCATGTGGTCGATGGTGGTCGGCGCATGGCGCTCGATCTGGGGGCTTTGCGCGACCGCATCGCGGCCTCTTGCCAAGGCTTGGGTGCCGATGTGAAGCCCGACCCCATTTTTAACGAAACGTTGCGCAACCTCTATGACGGTGTGCCGCTGGAAGAGGTGTACAAAGCGACCATCCTGGCCGCGCGCACGCTGATTGAAAAAGACCCTGACTACACCTATGTGACGGCGCGTCTGCTGATGCACACCATCGCCAAAGAGGTGTTGCAAGCTGATGTCACTTCAGCCGAGCTGGCGCAACAGTACCCCGATTATTTTCCCCAGGCCATCAAGCGCGGGGTTGAAAGCGGTTTGCTGGACGAAGAGTTGTTGCAGTTTGACCTGCAACGTTTGGGGGCGGCCCTCAAGCCCGAGCGCGATCTGAAGTTCGATTACCTGGGTTTGCAAACCCTCTATGACCGTTACTTTTTGCATGTGCGCAAGCAACGCATTGAGTTGCCCCAGACTTTCTTCATGCGTGTGGCCATGGGGCTCTCGCTGCAAGAGATAGACCGTGAAGCCCGTGCCATTGAGTTCTACGAAGTGCTGTCGTCTTTTGACTTTATGTCGTCTACCCCGACATTGTTCAACAGCGGCACTCTGCGATCTCAGCTCTCCAGTTGCTACCTGACCACCGTCCCCGACGATCTGGATGGCATTTACGAGTCGATCAAGGAAAATGCCCTGCTGTCCAAGTTTGCCGGCGGTCTGGGCAATGATTGGACCCGTGTGCGCGCCTTGGGCAGCCATATCAAAGGCACCAATGGCGAGTCACAAGGCGTGGTGCCCTTCCTCAAGGTGGTCAACGACACCGCTGTGGCCGTTAACCAGGGTGGCAAGCGCAAAGGCGCGGTTTGCACTTACCTGGAGACCTGGCACCTGGACATTGAAGAGTTTCTGGAGTTGCGTAAAAACACCGGCGATGACCGCCGCCGCACGCACGACATGAACACCGCCAACTGGATCCCTGACCTCTTCATGCGCCGTGTCATGGAAAAGGGCGAGTGGACTTTGTTCTCGCCGTCTGACTGCCCGGACTTGCATGACCTGTTTGGTGCCGACTTTGAGCGTGCCTACACCGCATATGAAGAAAAGGCCAAGCGAGGCGAAATCAAGCCGAGCAAGACGGTTCAGGCCTCTGATCTGTGGCGCAAGATGCTGACGATGCTGTTTGAAACCGGTCACCCCTGGATCACTTTCAAAGATGCCTGCAATGTCCGCTCGCCCCAGCAACACGCCGGCGTCGTGCATTCGTCTAACCTGTGCACCGAGATCACGCTCAACACCAGTGACACTGAAACAGCGGTGTGTAACCTGGGTTCGGTGAACCTGGTGCAGCACCTGAAAGAGGGTCAGCTCGACCACGAGAAGCTGAAAAAGACCATCTCGACGGCGATGCGCATGCTCGACAATGTGATCGACATCAACTACTACGCGGTCAAAAAGGCGCGTGACTCCAACCTGCGCCATCGCCCTGTGGGTTTGGGGGTGATGTCGTTCCAGGATTGCCTCTACTCCTTGCGCATTCCGTATGCGTCGGCCGAGGCGGTTGAATTTGCCGATCGCTCGATGGAGGCGGTGTGCTACTACGCCTATTGGGCATCGACAGAGCTGGCGCGTGAACGCGGCAAGTACTCGTCGTACAAGGGCTCGTTGTGGGATCAGGGCGTGTTGCCGCTGGATACCCTGGACAAGCTGGCCCAGGCCCGTGGGGGCTATGTCGAGGTGGATCGTTCGGCCAGCCTCGACTGGGATGCCTTGCGCCGCAAAATTGCCCAGGACGGCATGCGCAACTCAAACTGCGTGGCCATTGCGCCCACGGCCACGATTTCCAACATCATCGGGGTCGATGCGTCCATCGAGCCCTGCTTTGGCAATCTGTCGGTCAAATCGAACCTCTCGGGCGAGTTCACCATCATCAACAGTTACCTGGTGCGTGACCTTAAGCGTCTGGGTCTGTGGGACGATGTGATGGTCATGGACCTGAAGCATTTTGACGGTTCTTTGCGCCCCATCGATCGCGTGCCGCAAGACATCAAGTCCTTGTATGCGACCGCCTTCGAGGTGGAGCCTCAGTGGTTGGTTGAAGCCGCCTCGCGTCGCCAGAAATGGATCGACCAGGCCCAGTCGCTGAACATTTATATGGCGGGCGCATCCGGCAAGAAGCTGGACGAAACCTACAAGCTGGCTTGGCTGCGTGGCCTCAAGACCACTTATTACTTGCGCACCATGAGCGCAACGCATGCGGAGAAGTCCACCGTGCAGGCGGGCCAGCTCAATGCGGTGTCTTCAGGCGCTGGCGGCGGCATGAGCGCAATGGATGCAGCCGCTGCTGCGGCACAGGCGCAAATGCAGCAAGCCACCACCGCAGCGACCGACATCAAGTTCTGCGGCGTGGACGACCCGACCTGTGAAGCGTGTCAGTGACACGCAACACTTCATCGCACTGATGTGAACGGACACTTTTCTTTTCACATCATTGCATTCATAATCTGAGTATTGGAAATATTTATGTTGACCTGGGACGACGAAGTCAAGCCCTCATCGCCAAACCCCGTTCTGGGTGGAGCTCATGCCCACCCGGTCATGACTCCCCCTTCTTTCAGCCCGGCACCTGCGGTGCGCACGCTAAACGATGGCGCCATTGCGCCTGCACCAGTCTCTGCGCCGCCACCTGCCGCCAGCGCTCAGGCCAGCAGCGAGCGTCGGGTGAATGTGGCCGACAAGCGCATCATCAATGGCCAGACCGATGTGAATCAGCTGGTGCCGTTCAAGTACAAGTGGGCTTGGGAGAAATACCTCGCCACCTGCGCCAACCACTGGATGCCGCAGGAAATCAACATGAACCGCGACATTGCGCTTTGGAAAGACCCCAACGGTTTGACCGAAGATGAGCGTCGCATCATCAAGCGCAATCTGGGCTTTTTTGTGACGGCCGATTCCTTGGCCGCCAATAACATCACCTTGGGCACCTATCGGCACATCACGGCCCCTGAGTGCCGCCAGTTTTTGTTGCGCCAGGCCTTTGAAGAGGCCATTCACACCCACGCCTACCAATATATCGTCGAGTCTTTGGGTCTGGATGAGTCCGAGATATTCAACGCCTACCACGAGGTGTCCTCGATTCGCGACAAAGATGAGTTCCTGATCCCGTTCATTGATGCGATCATGAACCCCAACTTCCACACCGGTACGCCCGAGACCGACCAGACGCTGCTGAAGTCGCTGATCGTCTTCGCCTGCCTGATGGAAGGCTTGTTCTTCTATGTGGGCTTCACGCAGATTTTGGCACTGGGCAGGCAAAACAAGATGACCGGTGCCGCTGAGCAGTACCAGTACATCTTGCGCGATGAGTCCATGCATTGCAATTTCGGCATCGACTTGATCAACCAGATCAAACTCGAAAACCCGCATTTGTGGACGGCTGAGTTCAAGGCCGAGATCAAGGCGCTGTTCCTCAAGGCGGTCGAACTTGAATACCGCTATGCCGAGGACACCATGCCCCGCGGCGTGCTCGGGCTCAATGCCTCGATGTTCAAAGGTTATTTGCGTTACATCGCCAACCGCCGCGCCACCCAGATTGGCCTGGAGGCGCTGTTCCCCAATGAGGAAAATCCGTTCCCCTGGATGAGCGAGATGATAGACCTGAAGAAAGAGCGCAATTTCTTCGAAACCCGAGTCATCGAGTACCAATCGGGCGGCGCCCTGTCTTGGGACTAAAAAACCTGATGAATTTGAATTTGCCCTTCACCACTCAACAGACGCTGGCACAAGCGTCGGTGGTGGGCACACCCCGTTCAGGGTGTTGGACCCGGGTCCAACACCCTGAATCGCTTGCGGCCTTAGGGCGGCGAGTGTTTTTCACCAACGATCCTCTCTAAAGGAGTAAATCATGGCAACTGCAAAAAAACCGGCCGCCAAGAAAGCCGCCCCCAAGAAGGCTGCGGCCAAAAAGCCCGCCGCTAAGAAAGTAGCGGCTAAGAAGCCCGCCGCCAAGAAAGCTGCAGCCAAAAAGCCCGCAGCCAAGAAAGTCGCGGCCAAGAAGCCTGCTGCGAAAAAAGTAGCGGCCAAAAAGCCGGCAGCGAAGAAGCCTGCTGCGAAAAAAGTAGCGGCTAAAAAGCCTGCTGCGAAAAAAGCCGCCAAAAAAGCGGTGAAGAAAGTCGCGGCCAAGAAGCCTGCTGCCAAAAAACCTGCGGCCAAGAAAAAGCCTGCGAAGAAAGCTGCGAAAAAGCCTGCTGCGAAAGCGCCTGCTGCCCCTGCGGCTCAGACCACACTGAACCCGCAGGCCGCATGGCCGTTTCCGACGGCCAGCAAGCCCTGAGTTTTTCAGGTCTGGCGTTCAAGCCCGTGTGTCGAAAGACCACGGGCTTTTTGTGTAATTCTGGGGGCCGCGATGGGCGATTTTCAGCGCCCCGATCCGATTGCCCAGTTCGGCGCAGCGCACCAGGTCCCACCCCTGCTCCAGTCCATGCAGCAAAGCGCCACGCCAGGCGTCGCCACAGCCGGTGGGGTCAACCACTTGGGTGGCTTTGACCGGGGGAACCAGTGATTTTTGACCATCGACCCAGACCTCACAACCTTGTGCGCCCAAAGTAATGATCAGACCGCGCACTTGGCAGGAGATCTGCGCTGGCGTCCAGCCAGTGCGGTCACATAACAACTTGCCCTCGTAATCGTTCACGGTGACCCAGCTGGCCTGTTCGATGAATCGGGCCAATTCAGGCCCATCGAACATGGGCAGCCCCTGGCCCGGGTCGAACACAAAGGGAATGTCTGCTGCTTTCATTTGTGCGGCATGCTCGATCATGGCGTCACGTCCATCGGGTGAGATGATGCCCAGCCGAATGTCGGCCCGGGCTTGTACCTTGCTGATGTGGGCCTGTGACATGGCACCCGGGTGAAAGGCGGTGATCTGGTTGTTGTCGCGATCGGTCATGATCATGGCTTGGGCCGTGTATTCCGATTCGATGAGACGCACAAATTCGCTCGATATGCCCAAGTGCTGCAAGCGTGCCAGATAGTCGTGCCCATCACGGCCTAGGGTCGCCATGGGCAGGGGGGTACCGCCCAACTGTCGCAGGCTATAAGCGATATTGCCGGCGCAACCACCGAAGTCACGGCGCAGGCTGGGCACCAAAAAAGACACATTGAGAATGTGTAACTGCTCGGGCAGGATTTGCTCCGCAAAGCGGCCTTCAAAATCCATGATGGTGTCAAAGGCCAAAGAACCGCAGATGAGAGTGGACATGGGGGCTTTCAGGGGTAAAACAGCTCGACCCGAAAACCGCTGACATGGCCATGCAGTTCCAGATCAAGTTCAAACCGGGTTTCGGTTTCCAGGCCGGGCCCGGATGGCATCACGTTGGCCAAGCCGATGTGTTCAGGCAGCAAGACTTTGCGCAAGACCGGGCGCTCTTGTTCGTCGGTCAGGATCAATTCGATGGCTGGGGTCGCCACCGGGTGGCTGAGGTCATGGCGCAGGTGCAAACTGAAGACAAATGCACCGTTTTCCAGCTGATCGAACCCACTGGTCACGACACTGACCGCATCCATCACTTCCGGGGCTTGGATTCGACAACCCAAGGGCAAGCAAAGGGTGCGCAGCGTGGGCTGCAGCCAGGGCCAGCGCGCCGCCCATAAGTGGCGGTGGTGGAGGCTGATTTGTGCGGCCAGAACCAAGACCAGCACCAGTGTGATGAGTGACCAGGTTCGGGTGGAGATGCGGCGTCGGGCGGACGCGGTAGAGCCAGCCGCTTGTCGGGAAGGTGGGCGCACCCCGGGCGGGCTGAGCACAGGGTCGTCGCGCACGGCAATGCGGACATCGGTCAAGGCATCGGCGACAAACATGTGCCGATGCGGCACATAGCGCAAGCCGCAACTGGGGCAGGCGTGAGCCGATTGGGTATCGGTGCCTGCGTGGATGGGCTCGATCTGGTGGCAGTGGGGACAGCGGGACTGCAACTTCATGGTGCGAAGTGGGCAC
The DNA here is from genome assembly GCA_041158965.1 of Pseudomonadota bacterium. Lineage (GTDB taxonomy): Bacteria > Pseudomonadota > Gammaproteobacteria > Burkholderiales > Burkholderiaceae_C > Limnohabitans. The sequence goes on from JBEBAJ010000144.1 coordinate 6,526, forward strand.
TCATGCAGACCCAACCCTCTTGCTCGTCGACCACCCGCAAGTCACAGTGGGGGGCATAGGCCGCCTGTAACTCATCGGCCTGGCGTGACAAGATGCCCGCCAGTACCAGATGCCCGCCAGGTTTGACCCGCTGGCACAGCAGCGGCGCCAGCACTTTCAGGGGGGTGGCCAGGATATTGGCCAGCACCACGTCGTATGTGCCGCTGGCCAAATCAGGCAAACCGGCGTGCAGCGTCACCCCATTGGCTTGTGCATTGTCTTGAGTGGCCCGCACGGCATCGGGGTCGATGTCCACTGCGTCCACATGCTGCGCACCGTGCAGTGCGGCGCCGATGGCCAAAATGCCCGAGCCGCATCCATAGTCAAGCACGCGCTGACCGGCCCAGGCATGGCGGGCGACCCAGCGCAAACACATGCGGGTGGTGGGGTGGGTGCCAGTGCCGAAAGCCAAGCCGGGGTCGAGGCGGATCACTTGCCGGGCCTGGGCCGGCACCTCATGCCAGGTCGGCACGATCCAGAAGTGTGGGGTGATGTCCACCGGCTCGAATTGCGATTGGGTCAGGCGCACCCAGTCTTGTTCGGGCAAAGTCTGCAAGGAAACGACGCGGCAATCGGTAAAAAAATCTTGCGGGGTCAGCAGCTCGGCGGCCTCGCGCGCCGTGGCCTCATCGGCAAACAAGGCCGTGAGGGCGGAGCGAGACCAGCCCTCGCGCGGCGCAGGCATGCCGGGCTCGCCAAAAAGGGCGCGCTCGGCCTCTGTGTGGGCATCGGCGTCTTCCACTGACACGCTCAAGGCGTCTAGCGCATCAAGGGCATCGCTGACCGCCTCGACTTGAGACTCGGGAACCAGCAGGCGCAACTCAAACATCAGCGCTTGCGTGCCGCCATCCACTGCTCAAGATAGTGGATGTTCGTGCCGCCCTCCATGAATTTGGCGTCCAGCACCAGCTCGCGGTGCAGAGGAATATTGGTCAAGATGCCTTCGACCACCATCTCACCCAGAGCGGTTTGCATGCGGGCCAGGGCCTGCTCTCGGGTGTCGCCGTAGACGATGATTTTGCCGATCATCGAATCGTAGTTGGGTGGGACAAAATAATTGGTGTAGACGTGTGAATCCACGCGCACGCCAGGGCCCCCGGGTGGGTGCCACATGGTGATGCGACCCGGTGAAGGGGTGAATTTAAAGGGGTCTTCCGCATTGATTCGGCACTCGATGGCGTGACCTTTGAACTGTATTTGTTTTTGCGTGAACGGCAGTTTTTCACCGCTGGCCACCAGGATCTGGGTTTTGACGATGTCTACACCCGTGATGCACTCGGTCACCGGGTGCTCGACCTGAACACGGGTGTTCATTTCAATGAAATAAAACTCGCCGTTTTCATACAGAAACTCAAAGGTGCCCGCCCCCCGATAGCCGATGCGCTTGCAGGCGGCCACACAGCGCTCGCCTATTTTTTCGATCAGCTTGCGCGGAATATGCGGGGCCGGGGCCTCTTCGATGACCTTTTGATGGCGCCGCTGCATGGAGCAATCGCGCTCGCCCAGATACACCACATTGCGGTGTTGGTCTGCCAGGACCTGAATTTCGACGTGGCGCGGGTTTTGCAAAAACTTTTCCATGTAGACCTGCGGGTTGCCGAATGCCGCCTGGGCTTCAGCCTGCGTGGTCTGCACGGCATGGATCAGCGCCGCTTCGGTGTGCACCACCCGCATGCCGCGCCCGCCGCCACCGCCGGCCGCCTTGATGATGACGGGGTAGCCAATTTGTTTGGCGATGCGCCGGATCGCGGCCGGGTCGTCGGGCAGGGCCCCCTCAGAGCCTGGCACGCAGGGCACGCCCGCCTTGATCATCGCCTGCTTGGCCGACACTTTGTCGCCCATGATGCGAATCGACTCTGGCGTGGGGCCGATGAACTGGAAACCGCTTTTCTCGACCCGCTCGGCAAAGTCAGCGTTTTCGCTCAAGAAACCATAACCAGGATGGATGGCCTCGGCATCGGTGACCTCGGCCGCCGAGATGATGGCGGGCATGCTGAGGTAACTTTGCGGCGAGGGGGCGGGACCGATGCAGACGGCCTCTTCGGCCAATTTGACATACTTGGCCTCGCGGTCGGCTTCGGAATAGACCACCACCGCCTTCACCCCCAACTCACGGCAGGCGCGCTGAATGCGCAGGGCGATTTCGCCCCGGTTGGCTATCAGGATTTTTTTGAACATGGGGTCGGCCTGTTCACTCGATCACGAACAGGGCTTGACCGTATTCCACCGCTTGACCGTTTTCGGCCAGGATTTGGGTGATGGTGCCGCTTTGGTCGGCTTCGATCTCATTGAGTATCTTCATGGCCTCAATGATGCAGACCGGGTCGCCCTGCTTGACCACGGTGCCCACTTCTACAAAAGCTTTGGCCCCGGGACTGGCCGCCCGGTAGAAGGTACCCACCATGGGCGACTTGACCTGATGACCGGATGGGGTCGCCTCGACCACCGGTTCGGCGAGCGGCGCAGGGGTTGCCGCGACGGGTTGGGGGTGGCCTGCGACTGGAACGGCGGGCACAGCACCCAAGATGGGGGCGGCCACCACAGCAGGGGCCACACCGCTGGCCTTGACGATGCGCACTTTGCCTTCGGCTTCGGTGATTTCCAGCTCGGAGACATTCGACTCCGAGACCAGATCGATCAATGTTTTGAGTTTTCTGAGGTCCATGCGGCTAATTTACACCAAAAAAGCGTCAAGAAGCCCACTTCTCGATCTCATTTGCTGATAATTTACCTAATTTACGCATGATCAGGCGCCCATCTGCGGCCAGAACTACCGTGAAAGGCAGCGAACCACTCGGATTTCCCAGGGCCTCACCCAGTTGCATGCCATTCAGACCACCCAGGGCGACCGGATAGGCGACGGGTCGTTGCGCCAGGAAGCGTTTGATCTGTGAAGGCTGATCGATGCCGATGCCTATCATTTTCCAGCCTTTTGATTGATTTTGACGGTAGAAGGCATCAAGTAAGGGCATTTCCTCGACGCAGGGCGGACACCAGGTGGCCCAAAAATTCACCACCAAGGCCTGGCCGCGCCATTCAGACAAGTTCAGATTCTGACCGTCGGTCAATTCCAGGGTTTCGCCCCAAAGCGCTTGCTCGGCTTCTCCGGTGAGGCGCTCGCGCTGCTTCATCCAATGAGAAAACCCAAGGCCTGACAACAGGGCCACGGCCCCGGTCAAGACCACGGCCTGGCGCCGATTGGGGGTGTAACGGTGCATATTTGCTTCCATTTTGATTCCATCGTCACGTATTTTCGAGCAATTGCGCCAGCGCTTTTAGGTCGCCCCTGGCCGTCAACCCCAGGGCATCCACCTGCAAGGCGCCGCGCAAGTCGTCGTGGTCGAGCACGCTGAGGTGCAGGCCGATGTGCTCAGACAGGGCTGGGCACGGCACGCTGAGGCTGAGCACATCGACCGATTCTCCCCGAAACCCTTGAGTGGCACCGACCCGGTAATCAAGACCCTGATTGATGAGGTCAATTTCGGCAGACTTCGGGTCGTCGCAAAACAGTTGCAAATGGATGTCATTGAGTCGGGTGGCGGTGCCGCGCCAGACGGCGCCGGTCAGGTGCGGGCGGAAGTTGGCCAGTCGTTGCATCCACTGTGCGGCAAGTTCGCGCAAAGCCCTCAACTCAGCAGGTTGGGTATCGGCCGCAAAGATTTCGAGGTACTCGCGCACGCTTTGCTCGACCTGCAGGTTGTCGGGTAAGCGGGCACGGTTGCCCAGACCCAGTTCGCGCGCTGCCCGCCGCTTGGCCGGGCCGTATTCCATGCCCTCCTCAACCACCCAGCGGGCGGCGGCAGCGGCGATTTCGGCAGATGCATCTGACATGGCCTGATCTTAGCGGCTGCCAGGGAAGCTCTGCGAAACTTGCACGCAGCGAGTTTTGCAGAGCTTCCCTAAAATCTCCCCATGCATATACATATTTTGGGCATCTGCGGCACCTTCATGGGTGGTGTGGCGGCATTGGCGCGGGAGGCCGGCCACCGCGTCACCGGTTGCGACAGCGGGGTCTACCCGCCCATGAGCGACCAATTGCGCGACCTGGGCATTGAATTGATCGAGGGGTACGACGCCGACCAGTTGAAATTGGCGCCCGACTGTTTTGTGGTGGGCAATGTGGTGTCCAGGGCCCGCACCCCGCAAGGCGCCGCCAGGTATCCGTTGATGGAGGCCATACTTGACGCAGGCGCGGCCTACACCAGTGGCCCGCAATGGTTGGGCGAGCATATTTTGAGACGCCCCGGGCTGGCCAGCCATGTGCTGGCGGTGGCCGGCACCCATGGCAAAACCACCACCACATCCATGTTGGCTTGGGTTTTAGAGGCCTGTGGACGGGAGCCGGGCTTTTTGGTCGGAGGGGTGCCGTTGAATTTCGGCACCTCGGCCCGTTTGGGTGCGACGTCTGGGCAAGCCAGCGCCCCATTTGTGATCGAGGCCGATGAGTACGACACCGCTTTTTTCGACAAACGAAGCAAATTCGTGCATTACCGACCTCGCACGGCCATTTTGAATAACCTGGAATTCGACCACGCAGACATCTTTGACGATCTGGCCGCGATCGAACGACAGTTCCATCATTTGGTGCGTACCATCCCCAGCCAGGGTCGGGTGGTGTTTCATGCCGAGCAAGAAAGTTTGAAGCGGGTCTTGCAACAAGGCTGCTGGTCGCAGGCCATGGGCTTTGGC
>JBEBAJ010000145.1:0-6674 GCA_041158965.1 Pseudomonadota bacterium
CGGATTGACCGGGGCGGTGCTGGGTTGGTCATCGGCCAGCGTGGCGGCCTTGATTTATACCTTGCATTGCACCGAAACCGAACCTGCCTTTGTGCTGCTATGGTATGGATTGGCGGTGCTTTTATCGGGGGCTTTGGGGTCGTACTGGGGGCAGCGCCATTTGCGTTGCTGAAAAAAACGGGCCCGAAGGCCAGAGATAAAAAACGGGCCCGAAGGCCAGAGATAAAAAAACGGGCCCGAAGGCCAGAGATAAAAAAACGGGCCCGAAGGCCCGTGGGTTGACTCAAAGTGCCAGTGCTTATTTCTTGGCGTTTTCGGCCTCGTACTTTTTACGGGCCTGGGTGTAGTAGTTCACCACCTGGCGCACGTTCTTGGCCCCTTCGCCTTCCAGAGAAAGCGAATTTGATGCCGTTTTTATCGGCCCATTGCTTCTTGATGTTCTCTTCAGCCGTCATCAACTGTGTGGCATAGCGCACCCCGTACTCGTTGCGCAGATCCACCAGCATTTTCTGGGTGGCCGGGGGCAGGGTGCGGAATTTCTTGCCAGACATGAAGAAGGCCGAGCCAATCACGCCACCGTTGCCACGCAAGCCGGGCGGGTTCATCATGTGAACATGCTTGACGACTTCGTTGAGCTTGAACACGTTGGAGAGCAAAATCACCAATTCGCCCAGGGCATCCAAGGTGCCGCGGTCCATGGCGGGGTACATGTCGGGGAAGACCATGAACACCGGGTTCCAGCCCAATCCTTTGTAGAAATCGGTGCGGGCGCCACCGTAGGTGCGCAGGGTTTTGCCCTTGAGCACATCCATATTGCTCAAAGGCACCTTGGTGCCGACCGGGGCCAGTCCGCTGATATGTGACATCAGGGGAACGATGTCGTTCTTGGCCATTTCGGCCTTCAGGTCAGGCTGGTTGTCCAGGGCATCCAAGGCGGCCTTGACGGCAGCCACATAGTCGTCGCCATAGTTGAACATGTGGTCCAAAGCCATGTAGTTGGGCAGTTGGGCCGGGTGGTAAGAGCTGCTGATCCAGGCGGCATCGGCGATGCCAGACTGAATGCCTTGCAGGGCGTCGGCCCACTTGACCAGCGAGTCAGACCAGAAAAACTGGATCTTGATCTTGCCGCCAGAGCGCTTCTCCACTTCGCTGCCCCACCATTTGTGCAGTTCACCGAACCACGACTTTTCCGCCGTGGGGACTGCGACCTTCCAAGTCTGCTGTTGCAGCTCCTGCGCCGTGGCTGCCGTGTGAATGGCAAACGCGGACAGCACAGCGGCTGCGGTTTTCAAAATCAATCTTCTCATGATGACTCCTACGGTTGAAATGACACACTGATTAAAAATGGGTTTTAACCCAATCCCGGGTCTTCGGCTTTGGGCATGGCACTGATCCCGGCGTAGGTCTCCCGCCCTGCAGCCAGATAAAAGGCTTTGATGACATTGATGACCAGTTGCAAGGCCATCAGGCTGAGGCCGAAAGCAAACAGGGTTTTAAACGGCCACAGCGGAAAACGCAATACGGCCAAACGATACTCCATCAGCTTGATGGAGTTTTCGGCAATCAGCCAGGCTGAGAACGACAAAAAGATGAAGGCGAATGCGGCCAGCAGGTTGCACAGGCCATCCAGAAAATGACGCGCCCGGGGGCTCAGTTTGTCGGTGGCAAAGGTCACATTCACATGGCCACCTTCCAGCGCCACCAGGGCGACGCCAAAATAGACCGAGACCACCAGCAAGGCCTCGACCAATTCCACAGTGACCGGGAAAGGCATGGAGAGTTTGCGGCCAAAGACATTGATGAAGATCACCACCGTCATGATCACCAGCGGGAAGGCGATCAGGTAGGGGATGAACCGACGGTAGAAGGCTTCATAGCCCATGATGAGTTTTTCCATTTGATTCTCCGTCTTTAACGCATGTCTTTCATCAGGTCAGGCAGCCAGGTGACGATCTCAGGGAAGACCGTCATCAGCGCGACCGTGATGAGCATGAGGAACACGAAGGGCAGTGACCCGGCAAAGATGTCACTCAGTTTCACCGAGTCTCCAAGGGCACCTTTCATGACAAAACAGTTCAGGCCCAGCGGTGGCGTGATCGTGCCAATCGCCATCATCACCACCACCACCACGCCAAACCACACCAGGCTCATGCCGGCATCGGTGATCAGCGGGGCCAGGATGGGCATGGTCAGCACCATCATCGAGATCGCATCCAGAAAGCAACCCAGGAACAGGTAAAGCACCACAATGCCCACCATCAAGGCCCAGAAGCTCAGATCCAGGCCCTTGATCCAACCCGTCATGGTGGACACCACGCCGGTGGTGGAGAGGAAGGTGGCGAAGATATAGCCTGCGCCCAACAACATGAAGATCATGGCCGTGACTTTGGCGCTGTCAATGAAGGAGAAGCGGACCCGCTCCCATGTCAGGTTACCACGCACCCAAACCAGGAACAAAGAGCCCACCACGCCCACCGCAGCGGCCTCATCGGGTGTGGCGATGCCGGTGTAGATGGCGCCCAGCACCACAGTGAACAAAATGGCGGCAGCCCACAGGCGCTTGAGCGTGGCCAATTTGGCCGCCCAAGAGGTGTCCAATTCATTAGATAGGGGAGCCGACTCGGGGTAGAGGCGGGCATAAATGGTGACACCTGTGGCCATCAGAACGGCCGTCAGGATGCCGGGCATGATGCCGGCTATCAGCAACTGACCGACCGAGGTCTCGGTGATGATGCCGTAAAACACCATCAAGATGCTGGGCGGAATCAGCACATCCAGGCAACCGGCTGAAGCCACCACACCCAAAGCCAGTTTGGGGTTGTAGTTCGCACGCTGCATCTCAGGCACGGCGATTTTGGAAAACACCGCCACGGCAGACAGTGAAGATCCTGAGCAGGCCCCGAAAATGGCCGAAGAATACACCGTGGCCACCCCCAAACCGCCCGGCACCCGCCCAAACCAGGCTTTTGCCGCGTCATAGGCGTCTTTACCCAGGTCGGCATAAAACGCCAGCGTGCCCATCAGGATGAACAAGGGCAGGGCCGACAGCGTGAAGTTGGAGGTGTAGCTGAACAAGCCGGTCGGGATGAACTTGAAGGCGGCGTCCAGCGGGTACACCAGCATCATGCCGCCCAATCCCACCACCGCCATGCCGTAGGCGATGGGCATGCGCATCATGGTGAGCACAATGAATAGGGCGAACCCCAATAAGCCGATGGTCAATTGATCCATTCGATGTCTCCGGTCAGTGGTTTTTGGGGGCGCCCGCCTGGTTTTGGGGCAAAGAGGTTTCAAAAGCGCTGAGCTTCATCAGTCGATCAAAAATCCCCATGACTTGCGGCACGGCGCTGAAATCGGTGCAGCCAAATAGCTTGGCCCCCACCACCTGCGAGGCCAGACACAGGTCAGCCACCGTGACCTGGTCGCCATGGCTGTACGCACCCGGTCGCGGGTCCAGGGTGAGGGCGCGTTCATATGCCAGCAGGGCTTGCATGGTGAAGTGTTGCAACCAGGTGTTGCGGGTGCCTTCGTCCAGCTTCAGGGTGTTTTGCAGGTAGTTGCGCACGCGCGGCACGACCAGGGGGTGACCGTCGCTGGCACACAAATGGGCCAAAGCCAAGACCCGGGCCCGATCTGCAGCCTGGGCCGGCATCAGGGGCGGGTTCGGATGCGTCTGATCGAGGTAGTCAAGGATGGCCATGGACTGAAACAGCGGTCGGCTCAGGCCCTCCACCACCAGCGCCGGGACGGCCCCTTGGGGATTGATTTTCAGGTACTCGGGGTCATGTTGTTCGCCGGCCAGGAGGTTGACCGGCTTTTCTTCAAACGCCAATCCCTTGAGGTGCAATGCAGCGCGCACCCGATAGGCGGCCAGTGATCGCCAGAAGCCATAGAGCTGTAGGGGCATGTCAGGAGTTTCCTTTTGAAGCAAACGTGAAGCAGTGGGGTCAGAGAAATTGATCAACTGACCAACAATACCTATGGTAGTGGGGTCATTGGCCCAATCCACTCGGACAAACCCGAACCAATCGGTGTCTCAGCCACCTGTGCGACGCATGGCCTCAGACGGCATTGGGCTTGCTGAATGGGTCAATTCAACGATTGGCCAAAAATTCGGCCAATAACCCATTGAAGAGATCAGGCTCTTCCAGATTGATGGTGTGCCCACTGTCTGGCAAGACCGCCCATTGCGCGCCTGGAATGGTTCTTTTCAGCATCAACGAAGGCTCCAGACAAGGCTCGTCGGTGTCCCCCACCATGATCAGGGTCGGGGCCGCGATGCGGGCCATCTCATTTTTCAAGGCATAGAGACTGGGCCGACGCCCTTGATAACCGATCGATGTGAGCCCCGATCCCAAGGCCGAATGTTCACAAAATTGGCGCAAAAACTCGGCATGTCCACGAGGGTTTTTGCGCAAGAAGGGCTGTCGGGTGGGGCCATGACAATACGCTTGGCCAGCCGTGCCCATGCCCTCTCGTCGCAATACCTCACCCAAACGGATCGATTCTTGCTGAAATTCAGCGTGCACGTCGGGGTGAGCCCCAGTGCCGCATCCCGCCAGGGTCAGCGACATGGCCCGCCCGGTTTGGGCGTTCAGGGCATAGCGCATGCCAAAGTGCAGGGTGGCAAATGCGCCCATGGACAAGCCCACCACGTGGGCCCGTTGCACATTCAGCGCATCGAGCACACAGCGGATGTCTTCGCTGACCCGCCATTGAGAATAGTCATCGGCAGATTCAGGCACGCTCGAAGGCAGATACCCCCGGGCGCTGTAGGCCACGCAGCGATAGCGTCGGGAAAAATAGCGCATTTGGGGCTCCCAACTGCGGTGGTCCCCGGCAAATTCATGCACAAACAAGAGGGTCGGGCCCTGGCCAGCCTCTTCGTAATAAAGGCGTTGATGGTCGTCAGTGGTGATGTAAGGCATCGCCCTATTATGGGCAGGCGGGACGCACTTGCCAAGACGGTGCTGCCCCTCATCGGACTGAGGCTGTCAGACGCTACAGTTTTTTCTTCAGATGCCGATACCCGATGTGAGCAGATAAGGAATATGGGAATGTTGCGTTGTGAATGCCGTGCCCGATTGGGGCGTGGATGGCAATTTTGTGAGGCCTGTGGTCGACCGGTGACGGTGGCCGAGGCACAGGCTCGGCCCGAGCCTGCCCATACAGAGCGGCCTGCGGCTGGACTGGGACTGAGGGCGGTGACGGTAGGCGTGACCACCAGTGGGGTCATGTTCGATGATGATCCGGCCCCCTCGGGTGCCTCGATGGCGCTGTCCGGCACTCCCGCTTCAAACCCCGAGCCCGGCACGGCCACCGTGGCCGACACGGTGTCGGCCCCCACCACGGCACAAGTCCTCCACGCCCCTGCCTTGCTGATCGGGCGTTTCAATTGGCGTTTTTTGCTGGCCCCGGTGGCTGTGGGAACCGTCCTTGGCTTGTGCTTGGCTTGGCTCAGCCTATGGACGGTGTTGGGTGGCATGGCCCTGGGTGCGGCTTGGGGCTTGCGGCGTTATCTGGCGATCTCCAAAGCCCTGGCAGACTTTGAACACGAATGGGTGTTTGACAAAGTGCTGGCATACGGCGCGTGTGCCTTGGGGGCTCGCGCCTGGTGGCCCAGCGGCATTTTGTATCTGACCGACCAGACCTTGAAATTCCGGCCCTTCAATCACACCAATGAACGCGAGGTCAGCTTGGACCCGTGCCGTCTGATGGGTTTTGATTTTCCCCAAGCGGCCAGTTGGCCCGCCGATTGGCGGGCCCTGCTCGTGACATCCACCTACGGTCCGGTCTTTGGCACCATGAAAGTGTTTGATCGGGTGGTTTGGGAGCAAACCCTGAAAGAGGCCAAATTCCGGGCATTGTCAGGACAGTCCACGGAGTTGACATGAATCAGCCAGTCCCCAAAAAACCAGCACGCGCCAGCGCCAAACGCCCGGTCAAGCCGAAATCCCCTGGCAAAGCCGCCGCAGCCGCCGGTAAAAAGGCTCCACCCGCCAAAGAAGTGCGCCATTGTGGTGCATGCACTGGGCAGGTGGCTTTAAAGGCGCGTTATTGCCGCCATTGCGGTTTGGCCCTGGCGCCCGATGTGCCCAGCAACCCATTTTTGCCACCCCCGCCCAAGCCTTGGCGGCCCAGTCGCATCCCCAGGCCGCGTCCCCATGTGGCAGCCCCCAGCTCACCCGAACCTATGGGCACCAGCCCGGCTGTATCGCCGGCCATGCCTATCGCCCGGCCCACAATGGCGGTCGAGACAAGCCCAACACCAGTCACCCCACCCACACCATCCGCCGAGTCCATTTCAACGCCCACGCCTGCAGCCCCACCCAAGCCCATCCACAATCCCATCCCCAAGCCCACACCGGCGGCTGCATCGTCAGGGGTCAAACCCAAGCCCGCTGCGGCCAAACCGGCCCCCAAGCCCCAGGTTTGGGACCCCTTGCCCGAGGTGGAGCGACGCATGGCCGAGTTGGCCCAATTGCACGACAGAATCAAGCCGCAGTTGACCCGTGCCGAAATGCGGCGTCGTCGAGTGCCCTTGCCATGAGGGATACCATGCTCAAGGCATGGGGGGGTGTCGTTCGCGCAGTTCGCGTTTGAGTACTTTGCCGATTTCGCTGCGTGGCAAGGCGTCAAGAAAAACCAAAGAAGCCAGGCGTTGAACCTTGCCC
>JBEBAJ010000146.1:0-6388 GCA_041158965.1 Pseudomonadota bacterium
CCAGGGTGCCGTCTTTTTCAAACGGCTCAATCAGTTGCAAGATGCCACCCACATCTTCATGGGTGGCCTCGCGAAGTTCTTCCAGCTTCTCGTCCACCACCATGGTGCCTATGCCGTCGTGCATATAAATTTCAAGCAACAAAGCACCATCGACAGCGAAGGGCAAAATGTGGCTGCGCTCCACCCCGCCTTCGCACGCTTTGACGCAATGTTGCAGATAGAAGGCGAGGTCGGAGGGTTCGTCCGGCGCAGGCAATCCCGCCAGCAGGCGTTTGGCATCGGCCAGCGACAACTCGGTGTCTATCGGGTTGTCGTCCGAGGCGGGTTCAGCGGGACGCTGTCGGATGCCCGGTGTTTCCGTCACAAACAACAGTTTGTCGGCCTGCAAGGCGATGGCCACCGAAGTCGCCACCTCTTCCATGGTCAGGTTAAAGGCTTCTCCGGTGGGTGAAAAGCCCAGCGGTGAGAGCAACACCAAAGAGCCCAGTTGCAGGGTCTGGTTGATGCCCGCCACATCCACTTTGCGCACCAGACCGGAATGTTGAAAGTCGACCCCGTCCACCACACCCACCGGGCGGGCGGTCAGGAAATTGCCCGAAATCACCCGCACCGTGGCCCCGGCCATCGGGGTGTTGGGCAAGCCCATGCTGAAGGCGGCCTCGATTTCGTAGCGCAGTTGACCCGCCGCTTCCTGGGCGCAATCCAGCGCCACTTCGTCGGTGATGCGCATGCCGTGCGAATAGCGGGGGGTGTGGCCTTTCAGGCGCAGCTGTTCATTGATCTGGGGCCGAAACCCGTGCACCAACACGATTTTGACGCCCATGCTTTGGATCAGGGCGATGTCTTGAGCCAGATTGGGCAGCTTGCCGGCCTGCAGCGCTTCACCGGCCAGGCCGACCACAAAGGTCTTGCCCCGGTGCATGTGGATGTAGGGGGCAACCGACCTGAACCACGGGACAAAGGTGAAGTTGAAGACAGCAGACATGGTGGGCGAGGCAAGGGATAATCACTGATTGTCCCTCAAACCAGCGCCATTTTTTGCCCCGTGAGCTTGCTGCCCCAGATTGACTTCCCCGACCACTTGCCCGTGTCTGCCCGACGGGCCGAAATCGAGCAGGCCATGCGCGACCATCAGGTCATCATCGTCTGCGGCGAGACCGGGTCTGGCAAGACCACACAATTGCCCAAAATCGCCTTGGCCTTGGGTCGCGGGGCACGCCCTGAAGGGCAGCGCCCCAAACTGATCGGCCACACCCAACCCAGGCGCATCGCCGCCAGCTCGGTGGCCAAACGAATCTCTCAAGAGTTGCAAACCCCGCTGGGTGAGGTGGTGGGCTACAAGGTTCGCTTCCAAGATCGCTTGAGCCCCGGGGCCCGCATCAAGCTCATGACCGACGGCATTTTGCTCGCAGAGACCCAGCGCGACCCTCTGTTGCGAGCCTACGACACCCTGATCATCGATGAAGCGCATGAGCGCAGTTTGAACATCGATTTTTTGCTGGGGTATCTGCGCCAGCTCTTGCCCCGCCGACCCGACCTCAAACTCGTGATCACCTCGGCCACCATCGATGCCGAGCGATTTGCCCGCCATTTCGCCTCCAAGCAAGGGCCAGCCCCGGTGATCATGGTCTCAGGCCGCACCTACCCTGTTGAGCAGCGCTATCGCCCCTATGAAGAAAGCCGTGAATACGGGCTGAACCAGGCGGTGTGTGACGCGGTGGACGAATTGTGGGCGGGCGGAACCGGTGGGGATATTCTGATTTTTTTGCCTGGCGAGCGGGAAATCCGCGATTTTTCCGATCATTTGCGGGGCCATTTGGCCCATCAGGCCCTGACCCGCGATGCCGAGATCATGCCTTTGTTTGCCCGTCTGTCGCAGGCCGAGCAAGACCGAGTGTTTGAGTCCTCTGGCCGACGGCGCATTGTGCTGGCCACCAACATTGCTGAAACTTCGCTGACTGTGCCGGGCATACGGCATGTGATCGATGTCGGCACTGCCCGGGTCAAACGCTACAGCATACGCAGCAAGGTGGAACAGCTGCAGATTGAACCCATCAGTCAGGCCGCAGCCAATCAGCGGGCCGGGCGATGTGGGCGCGTGGCCGACGGCATATGCATCCGCCTCTATGAAGAATCCGATTTTCAGGCGCGACCTCGATTCACCGATCCGGAAATTTTGCGCAGTTCTCTGGCGGGCGTGATCTTGCGCATGAAGTCCTTGGGCCTGGGGGATGTCGAGGCCTTTCCATTCATCGACCCCCCTTCATCACGTGCCATCGCCGACGGCCATCAATTGCTGCATGAACTGGGCGCGGTCGATGAGGACCAACAATTGACGCCGTTGGGGCGTGAACTGGCCCGCTTGCCTCTCGATCCGCGCATCGGCCGCATGATCCTGGAGGCCCGCAGCAGGGGCGCCCTGGACGAAGTCCTGGTGATCGCCAGTGCCTTATCGGTTCAGGATGTCCGTGACCGCCCCCCGCAAGCCCAGGCCCAGGCGGATCAGCAGCATGCCCGCTTCAAGGACGACAAGAGCGAATTCAGCGGCTACCTTCATCTTTGGCGCTGGCTTGGCGAAGCGCGCGGCGGACATGGCCAGTCGCACAAGCTCTCCAACCGGCAATATGAGCAATTACTGCGCTCCAGCTACATCCATGTGCGCCGCGTGCGCGAGTGGCGCGACGTACACAGTCAATTGTTGACCGTGGTGACCGAGCAGGCTTGGAAGCTCAACCCCACTCCCGCCAGCTATGAGCAAATCCACCTCTCTATGCTCTCTGGCTTATTGGGCCATATCGGTTGCAAAGTGGACGAGCAAGATGTTTATCTGGGTGCACGCGGCATCAAGTTCTATCGGCATCCCGGGGCCCATTTGCGCAAAAAACCAGGCCGCTGGCTGGTGGCGGCTGAATTGGTCGACACGACCCGCCTGTTCGGGCGAGGCTTGGCGGCCATCGAGCCCGCCTGGCTGGAGGAGATCGGGGCGCACCTGCTGAAAAAGCAATGGCTGGACCCGCACTGGGACAAGCGCGGGGCCGAGGTGGTCGCTTTTGAGCGCGCCACCCTCTATGGCTTGGTGGTTTACAGCGGCAGGCGTCGGCCTTACGCGGCGGTAGACCCGGTGGGGGCGCGCGAAATCTTCATTCGGGAAGGCTTAGTGGCCGGGGCTTGGGACGGCAAGCTGCCCTTTTTGCAGGCCAACCGGAAATTGGTCAGGCAGGTTCAAGAGATCGAGCACAAGTCGCGCCGACAGGATGTATTGGTCGATGAGGAATTGATATACGCCTATTACGATGCCCACATCCCCGCCATGGTGTGCAACGCCCGTGATCTGGAATCATGGTGGGGCAAGGCGTCTAAAGACCAGCCCAAGCTGCTCTTCATGGACCGCGAAGACCTGATGCGCCATGAGGCCTCCAGTGTGACCGCTCAGGCCTTCCCCAGGGTGATCCGCTTGGGCGGCGTCGATTGCGCCACTGAATATTTGCATGCACCCGGCGACCCCCGCGACGGCCTGACCGTGACAGTGCCGCTGTTCGTGCTCAACCAGGTCTCTGAAGACCGTTGCGAATGGCTGGTGCCGGGCATGCTCAAAGACAAAATTCAGGCCCTGCTCAAGAGCTTGCCGCAAAAGCCCCGTTCCCGGTTTGTGCCACTGCCAGAAAGCGCGGCCAGGCTGGCACTGGAGCTGGCGGCTGACACCGTCTTTGGGCATGGCTCCCTGACCGATGCGCTATTGCAGCGGGTGCGACAGCAGACCAGCCTCGATGTCAAACGGGCAGATTTCAAGCTCGACATGGTGCCGCCTCATTTGTTCATGCACCTGCGAGTCGTCGACGAACATGGCCGTCAATTGGGCACAGGCCGCAACTTGGGCGCCTTGCGCGCCGAGTGGGGGCCTCAGGCCCGGGGCGCCTTCCAGGCCCTGGCGCAGCTCAAGTCAGGTTTGGGCACAGGGCAGCCGCAGGGTCAGACCGGCGCCGCAAGCACACACGCCGCCGATGTCATTCAGGCCAAGCCCGCCCCCTCAGCCCCATCCCAAGCCGCTGGGGGGGCTGCCGGCGCCTCGGCAGGCCCCTACACCGCATGGACCTTTGGTGAGTTGCCGGAATTGATGGAAATCCGCAAGGGCGGGCAAACCTTGATCGGCTTTCCCGCGCTGGTCGATCAGGGCACGGCCGTCTCGATCGAAGTATTTGACGAGCCCGAGGTGGCAGCCAAAAAACACCTCTCGGGCCTGCGCCGCCTGTTTGCCCTGCACCTGAAAGACGCGCTGAAATATCTGGAAAAGAACATCCCAGAACTGCAAAAAATGGCAGTGGCCTTTATGCCTTTGGGAGGGCCAGATGAGTTGCGCCAACAAATCATCGATCTGGCGCTGGATCGGGCCTTTTTGCAGGAGCCTTTGCCCAGCGATGCCGATGGCTTTAAGCGGCGGTTGGAGGAGGGCCGTGGTCGTCTGACACTGATCGCCAACGAGGTCGCCAGGCTATGTGCGCTGGTGCTGTCTGAATATGCCACCGCCCACAAAAAGATCCGCGACAGCAAGGGCCTGGGGGATGCCGCTGCCGATGGGGCCCAGCAGTTGCAAAGGTTGATGGGTAAGCACTTTGTGCGCGACACCCCCTGGGCACAGATGCAGCATCTGGTGCGCTACCTCAAGGCCATCACCTTGCGCCTGGACAAATGCCGCAGCGACCCGGCGCGTGACGCCCAGCGCATGGCCGAAGTGCGGGCCCAAGAGCAACGCTATTGGCGGCTGGTCGCCGAGCGCAAAGGGGTGACCGACGAACGCATGCTGGAGTTCCGCTGGTTGCTGGAGGAGTTGCGGGTGAGTTTTTTTGCGCAAGAGCTGCGCACCCCGCAGCCCGTGAGCATCAAGCGGCTCGACAAAGCCTGGAGCCAACTGGGCTGAGCCCGGGCCGCTGATGAAGTGCCCTCAGAGCCGGGCCAATCTTTGCAGCGCCACTTGCAGGGTCTCGTCTTTTTTGGCAAAGCAAAAGCGGATGATGCGCTGGTCAAATCCATCGGCGTAAAAGGCCGACAGGGGGATGGCGGCGACCCCGATCTCGCGGGTCAACCATTGGCAGAATTCCGACTCGCTCAGATTCTTTTCGGGCACGCCCAAGCCATCGATGCGCGCGCACTGAAAGTAGCTGCCCTCGCTGGGCAAGAGGCTGAATTTCGTTTTGGACAAACCAGCCCGGAACAAATCGCGCTTGCGCTGATAAAAAGACGGCAATTGCAAATAGGGCCGGGGGTCGGCCATGTAAGCGGCCAAACCATATTGGACCGGGGTGTTCACGGTAAACACATTGAACTGATGGACTTTGCGGTACTCGACCGTGAAAGAGGCGGGGGCGGCACAATAAGCCACTTTCCATCCCGTCACATGATAGGTTTTGCCGAAACTGGAAATCACAAAGGCACGCTCGGCCAGAAGGGGAAAGCTCGCGACACTGATGTGTTGCAGCGGCTCATAAACCATGTGCTCATAGACCTCGTCCGAGAGCAAAATGACCGAGGTTGGTGCCAGAATCTCTTGCAACCTCAGCATTTCTTGGCGCGTCCAGACGGTGGCGCTGGGGTTATGAGGCGTATTGATCATCATCAGCCGTGTGCGCGGCGTGATCGCAGCCGCGATGCGATCAAAGTCGGGCCTGAAGGTGCCCGGGGTCAGCGGCACCCGCACCACGGTGCCGCCGGCCAGCTCGATGTTGGGGATGTAACTGTCGTAGCAGGGCTCCAGCACAATCACCTCGTCGCCAAGCCGAACCACGGCCAACACGGCGTTGATGATGGCCTGGGTGGCCCCGGCCGTGACCGTGATCTCGTTTTGCACGTCATAACGGCGACCGTAAAGTCGCTCGACCTTGTCGGCGATGGCTTGTCGCAACTCCAGCACCCCGAGCATGGAGGGGTATTGATTCAAGCCCCGGCGCATGGCGTCGGTGACCGCATCAATCAGCCTGGGGTCACAGTCAAAGTCTGGGAAGCCTTGGCCCAGATTGACGGCCTGGTGTTCCAGCGCCAGCGCCGACATCACGGTGAAGATGGTGGTGCCCACATGGGGCAGTTTGGATTCAATGGCGGGGGTCATGGAAAAAACTTCAAAGTTCGTAATCGGTGTCTCTGCCTTCCAGGGCCTTGAGCACCAGCTCGCGGTTCAGTCGAGGGCTCAGCATCTGGGCAAATTCCAACACAAAGTGTCTCAGGTAACTGCCTTTTTTGAAGGCCACCCGAGCCATATTGGAGCCGAACAGCTGGCCGGCGGGGCGGTGTGTGAGGATGTCAGGCAGACCGTCTTGCACCGCCATTTCGGCCACGATGCCCACTCCCATGCCCAGGCTGACATAGGTTTTGATCACATCAGAGTCAATGGCTTCAA
>JBEBAJ010000147.1:0-6362 GCA_041158965.1 Pseudomonadota bacterium
CTTTGGGTTTGCTCTCGTCCATCATTGTGTGCTCCAGTCCAGGACCATCTTCAGACAATCGGCGTCTCCAAATGCCGTTTGGTATGCGGCTTCGGCCCGAGCCGGGCTTTGTATATGGGTGATCAGATCGCCGAGGTGCAAACGCCCTTGGGCGATGAGTTGCTCGACGGCGAGTAAATCAGGGCGCTTCCATTCGGCGGCAATGCGCAGGCGAACTTCACGCATGAAGGCCGGGGCAAATGCGAAGCGAATGTCTTGCTTGTAAAAACCAGCCAGCACCACCTCGCCGCCCGGGCGCACCCGGCGGATGAGCTCATCGAGCAAACTGGCATCGCCGCTGACGTCGTAGACGGTCGCATAGTCGCGGCGGCTGTCGTCGGCAGGGTTGACTACGGCATAGCCCTGGGCACCCCCCATGCGTGCGGACTGGGTCTCCCAGACCACTGGCGCGGGGGCACCCGAGGCCACGGTCAGGCGCGCCAGCAGGCGGCCCATGACGCCATGACCCACGATCAATTCGGGCGGGGCAAATGGTGCTTGCTGGCCCCCCCCCGCCACCGAGTGGTAGGCCGTGGCAGCCAGGGCCAATAAAACCGCATCGGGGCCCTCGATGGCATCTACTGCCACCACCCGGCCATGCGGCACCACCAGACGCGAGGCAGAGCCACCAAACAGGCTGTGGACGCCCTCGCCCCAGCAATGCGCGCCTGGCACAAAAACCCGCTGACCCGGTTGATAGGGTGAACCGGCCCCGGCCCTCAGGACTTCGCCCACCGCCTCATAACCAGGCACCAGGGGGTATCCCATGCCGGGGAAAGCGGGCATGCTGCCGTCCCACAACAGGCGTTCGGTGCCGGTGCTGATGCCGCTGTATTGGACGGCGACCTCCAGGTCGTCCGCCCCGGGTGCGCACAATTCAAGTGCCTGCAAACCCACTTGTTTGGGTTGGCGGAAAACGACGGCTTGGGCTTTCATGGTTTCATTTTCGGTTGACATTGAGAAATGTCAACTTGAATTGACTATTTATGTCGGAAACTAGGGTTTACACCTATTTTTTGGGCAGTGACGATTTGGGCGTGGATGGGCATGGCGGTGGGCACGGTTTCGATGCCGGTGAAGCCACTGGCAGCCAGCAATTGCCCGATTTCGGCACTGCTGCGCAAGCGGCCCGCCCCCATGGCCAAGAGGTAAAAATGGAAATAGGGGTCGACCACCTCGGCCTCGCCGGTGGGCAAGCGCATGGGCTCGGCGATCATGATGCGGCCACCTGCGGGCAGGGCTTGCCAGACTTTTTGCAGCAAATTCAGCACAATCTGGTCGTCGTGGTCATGCAACACCCGAACCAGGGTGACGAGGTCGGCACCGGTGGGCAGGGGGTCAGTGACGAAGCTGCCGCCCTCACAGCTGGCCCGCCCGGACAAACCGGCTTGTTGCAGACGCTGGCGGGCCAGATCGACCACCGCAGGCAGATCGAAGAGGGTCAGACTAAGGTGCGTGTGGCGTTGTGCCAGCGCGGTCATGAAGCGGCCTTTGCCACAGCCGATGTCCAGCACCTGTCGATGGTCGTGGAAGGGGAAGGCATCGAGGATTTCGGTGATGACAAAGCCTTGCGAGGCATCCATCAGGCCGCTGTAGCGGACCATGTCCTGGGCACCGGGCGCGGCATCGCGCGCGCCTTGGTGGTTGTGCGCGTAAGTCCAGTACTGGCCCATATGCCCCGGCCCGCTGCGGCGCAAAAAACCCTCGGGGTCGCCCAAGTCGGCGTAGAGCAGGTGGTTGTGCTCGATCATGGCGGTGATGCCGGGCTGCTCACGCAAGACCATGCCTGCCGCACCGAGCCGATAAAGGCCGTCTGCGCTGCGCCGTAACAAGCCCATGGCGACGGCACTGTCGAGCAGGCACGACAGCGGATGAGGGGGAATCTGCAGGCGTTGGCTGAGGGTGGCCAAGCCCAGGGCCTGTTCGGCCAGCACATCGAGCAGCCGCAGGCGCACGCACGACAAAAGAACCTGACTTTGCACAAAGCCAGACATCCAGGCGAACAACTGACGGGTGCGGCGGCGCACCAGCCAACGGGTGTACCAGCGCGAGCGCGCCCAAAGGTAACTGTCGGGCTGGGCCAGACGCATCGACACGCGATGCCAGGTCCGCGCAAGCCAGCCCTGGGGGGAAGGCAAGACCTCGCCGCCAGACATCTTCAATGCCCCGCCACGCCCGCGATCGCGGGGGTGTGGGCGGACACCGCCAGGGGACGCGGCATGGGGATCAGCCGCTTGGCTTCGAGCCTTACCAGATGCTGCAACATGGCACGGCAACTGCAAGCCGGCACCGATTCCACGGCCCGATTCATCAGGTCGTCAAAGTATGCGAGGGCGCCCTCCAGGCCGAGTTGGCGCATGACCGAGGGCCGCCCCAACAAGGCGTCTTGCCCCACCGGTTTGCCCAAGTCAGCACTGTGGCCCAGAACATCCCGGATGTCGTCAGCGGCCTGGTAGGCCTGGCCCAGATGTCGCCCCAGATCGGCCCAGGGTTGGGCGTCCTGGCCACAGGCCAGGGCCCCGGCGCACACGCTGGTCACGAACAAGGCCCCGGTTTTGGCCTGCTGGTAGGTGGCCAGATCGGCGCGGGTTTCGCACTCCCAAGCCTGCCCGGCGACGATGCCGTCGGGCACCCCCACCCCGCGTGAGAGGTTGTGCAACAAGGCGGCCAGCCGCTCGGGGTGCTCGCCGCAGGCGTTGAGCACCACCTGGTAGGCCATGACAATCAGGGCGTCGCCACACAGCAAGGCCAGGGGCTCGCCCATGGCTTTGTGCACGGTGGGCTGGCCTCGCCGTGTATCGGCGTTGTCGAAGGCGGGCATGTCGTCATGCACCAACGAGGCGCAGTGCATCAGCTCAACCGCCACGGCGGCAGCATCGGTCAATTCGGGCGTGTCATCGCCACAGGCCTGGGCGACCGCCAGGCACAGCTGGGGCCTGATGCGGGCACCGCCCGAGAAAACGGCCAGGCGCATGGCTTTTTCCAGCCCGCCAGGCGTGCCCTGCCCCAGGGCGCGGTCAAAATGAAAGGCCAGAGCCTGTTCGGCGCGTGTCAGTAATTCCATGATCCCCTCCGTGTGTCACTTTGAGTTGACATCATAATGTGTCAATATAAATGTTATTTTTCATTTGTCAACCTGGATTGACAGAGGAGACACATATGGGGATCTGGATCGAATTGGGCGTGTTTGTGCTGGCTCTGGCCTTTGGGCTGTGGCAAATCAGGGATGTGAAGAAGGCGATGGCTGAGCGCGAACGGCGCAAGCGGGAGGGGGATGAGCAATGAGGTGACTTGAACAGCAGGGTTAAGCCACAGAGTTGATAAGTCCCGGCGTTTGTTCGGGAATATGCACTTTATTCAATGCGATGTCAGCCCACAGAATCATTGTTTAAAATTACTATATAATTAATACTTAAATAGTATAAAATTAAGCCTTTCACTCAACTGTATGGCATGAAAGGCAAACCATGAAAAACCTTGAAGAACAGGCTTTTGAGATTTGGGATGAAGTCTGTCAAAGCATCACCGCTGTGCTTCAAGAGTGCAAACTGTACGGTTTGGCAAACATTCTGACGCTTCCCGACCCTTCATTGGAGTCACGACTAAAGGCCCTGAAAGACCTGGAGCGAATTTGCACGGCCATCATCGATGGTTTGCCAGATGGGAGCTACAGCGCGATCAGGCTAATGCTCAATGCCAAACAAAAAATCATTTTTTTAGAAATTTTGTTAACATCGGCACAGAGAGAAGATGAAAACTCGTTTCAAGATGCCCTATGGCATCTTGAAAAACAAAGTTCACACTGACACGACTGGAGTTCGCCATGCAAATTGATCAAATTTTGAAAAAATCTGATGCAGGTCTGGCGCTGAACCAAGAAGAACTGTCGGCGCTGATGCAACATGCGCTGAATTTGTTGCAACACTTCAATCAGCTCACCCAGCAGAGCATTGAGCGTGCCGAAGGCTTACGGCATGCGCGTACCCTAAACGCCGCCACCCATGCATTTGGGCCGATGCCATCAACGGCCAGCAATCTGGCGATTTAACATGCATCGCCGGGGCTGGTGATGTGTGGCCAATGCCGTCACTGGCCATGGTTTGAAGCCCACGCTCATGGACATGGAGGAATGACATGTACCCTTACACAGATGGCGGGCTACGCCACATTTGGCTGGCCATAAGCCGCAAGGCATCATGACTCACCGGCGCTGAGTTTCACTAAATCCGCAGCGCCAGCATGCGACTGTCTCAGCCAGCCCTGGGTAAGCTGATGGGCATCGATGGCCAATCGGACGCCCGTTGGGAAAAAACCAGCAAGGTGCCGCGTTGGGCGGACAAACTCATACGCCTGCCTTATGCCGCTCAAGCCGAAGGCAACGAGCCGATTGCAAAGGCCGTAGAGCGCCTTAAAACCGTAGGGCGTTTGGTGAAGCAAAAAATCGTGGCCAAAGTTACAGGCGGACGTTGGTGCCCAACTTTGCAACCCGCTCTGGGGTAAACGGCAACTGGCGCAAGCGGGTGCCGCTGGCGTCAAAGATTGCGTTGGCCAACGCGGCCACGGTTGGCCCCTGCGAGGCCTCGCCCGTCCCCAGGAACGGGGCGTTGGGCCGATGGATGAGAGTGACCTCGACCGGCGGCGCTTCGCCAAAGCCGAGGATCGGGTAACTGGCCCAATCATTGGACAGCACCTGTTGCGGGTCGAAATGAACCTGCTCTTTGAGTGACCAGCTCAGCGACTGAATCACACCACCCTCGATCTGGTTGGCCACGCCGTCGGGGTTGACGATGTGACCGCTGTCGGCACTGGCCACTGCGCGAAGCACGCGCACATGGCCGCTACCCGGATTGACTTGCACCTCTAATGCCACGGCACAGTAACCAGCTATGTTTTTGTAGCGGGCAAATGCGATACCGCGACCATGACCAGGGCGGCGTTGCCAACGGTCCCAGCCAAACACTCGTGCCGCTTCGGTCAGGGCGTCGCGGGCGCGCGGGTCTTTGAGGTGACGCAAACGGTAAGCCACAGGGTCGACACCGGCCTGATGCGCCAACTCGTCCATGAAGGACTCGATGGAGAACACATTGCCATAAGCACCCAGGCCGCGATGCGACGACACCCGCAAAGGCATTTGGGTGATGAAGTGCGTCAGCACCTGATGGCCTGGAAAGTCATACAAGGCAATGCCGTTGCGGTCTGCAGCGTAGTTGGGTGGCCCGAGGTTGCCAGGCACCGGTTGCACGAAGGGCTTTTCGAGGTATTGGGCTGATAGCAGGTTGCCCGGGGCACCCGCTGGCCTGGTGCCATGCGGGGTGGACCAAATTTGCAGCTCCCAGTCAAGGACATCGCCTTGCTCGTTCACGCCCGCTTCGATGTCGACCACCATGGCCGAGCCATAGGGCTCCCACTGGTGCTCTTGTTCGCGGGTGTACTGCAACTGAACCGGCCTGCCGGGGACCGCTCGCGCCAGCAATGCCGCGTCAGCGGCGGCATCGTCAGCCATGTTGTGTCCATAGCAACCCGCGCCTTGCACGTGTTGCAAACGCACCTTTTCCAGGGGCATGCCCAACATTCGGGAAATGGCCAGGCGGGTTTCAAAAACTGACTGGCTATGGGTGTGCACCTGCAACTGGTCGCCGCTGAATTGGGCGATGGCGGCTGAGGGTCCAATGGAGGCATGCATCTGGTACGGCCTGAAATAGCTGGCCTTGAGGGTTTTGGCTGCCGCAGGTCCAGCCTGACGGGGCTGTTTGCGGGTTTCGATGAGGCGGCTGGGGGCCTGACGTAGCCACTTGGCCAATTCATCCTGTTTGGGCAAGGCTGGGCCGCTTTGCCAATGTGCCGAGCGGGCCAGGGCCTGAGCGGCAGCTTGCGCTTGCTCGATGCGCTCGGCCACCACCCCCAGAAAACTACCGTCACGCACGACTTGAACCACCCCTTTGAGGCGCTTGACCGATTCAAGGTCGACTTGGGTCAAACGCGCCCCATATGAAGGGGGGCGCACGATCTGTCCGTACAGCATGCCAGGCAAACGCATCTCTTGAACAAAGATGGCGCGGCCCAAGACTTTGTCGCGGATGTCGTGACGTTGCACCGGGCGCCCGATGTAACGGTGTTCGGAGAGTGGTTTGAGGGGAACCTGCCCGGTGGCTTCTCGCTCCAGCGCCTGGCCAATGGCCAAATCGCCATAGCGCACCGAGGCCCCGTTGGGTGCGCGTATGACTCCTGCTTCGGTTTTGAGCTGGGCCTCGGGGATGCCCCATTTTTGGGCGGCCAAGCCCAGCAACAAGGCACGCACTTCGGCGCCGGCATGTCGCACGGCG
>JBEBAJ010000148.1:0-8654 GCA_041158965.1 Pseudomonadota bacterium
TCGGGCTGGTCCATCATGATCGAGACAATGGGCAGGCCACTGGACTTGGCTTTGACGAATGAGTCGATGTTGCCGACCCCGAATTGTTCTTTGCCGGTGCCGATCAGGACTTCGTTTTGCTGGCCGGCGGCCGGCGGCCTGATCTCCAGATCAATGCCTTCTTTTTCATAAAAACCCTGGGCCTTGCCACCGTAGTACTGGGCATGCATGCCCCATGCGGAAAAGTTGATGCGCATGACCACTTTGTCCATGGCGATGGCGGGGGCAGAGCCCAGCATGGCGAGCACAAAAGCGAAAGAGCCAAGGCGAAGGGATGGGCGAATGGATGTGAGATGAGACATGGAAGGGACCTTCAAATGGTTCAGTGGTTTTGAACTTGGACGCTGCGCCAGGAGATGCGCTGCTCCAGCCAGGACATCAGGGCAAAGAAAGAGGTGCCGATGATGGCCAAAGCCAAAATAGCCGCAAAAGAGCGGGCGGTGTTGAAGTTGAAACTGCCCGACAGCACCAGATAGCCCAGGCCGCTGGAGGCCGCCAGCCATTCGGCCACGATGGCGCCCAACACAGCCAAGGTGGTGGCGATGCGCAAGCCGGCAAAGATGTAGGGCAAGGCATAGGGCAGACGCAATCTGAACAACCATTGCCGTTCGCTGGCGGCCACCGAGCGGAAGACATCGGCCAAGCCTCGGTCAACCTCTTTGAAGCCGGCCATGGTGTTAATGACGATGGGGAAAAAGGCGATGGACATGACGACCAGGATCTTGGACCCGGAACCGGCCCCCACCCAGACCAGGATGAGCGGGGCGATGGCGATTTTGGGGACGCTTTGCATGCCGACAAAAATGGGCATGATGAGGCGCTCGAACAGGGGGAAGCGAATCATTAGCGCAGAGACGAACAGTGCAAATGCGACCGCGCAGACATAACCCGACAATATGGAGCCAATGGTGGAGAGAGAGTGGGTTTGGATCAGGTCCCATTCGGCGATGGTGAGGGCGAGCACCTCGCTGGGTGCGGGCAATAAAAATTGCGGCACCTCGAAAAGCCGAACCAGGCCTTCCCACAAAGCCACCAGCACCACCACCAGACACAGGGTGCTGTAGCGCTCAAACCAGCCCTGGGCAGGTGATGCGGCGGATGGGTTCTGCGTAGGGGTGGAGATGGACATCAAAAAAACCAAAAAAAACAGACCTGGGCAGCGGCCACAAACCGTACCTTAAACGACCGGGCCCGATTTGACAGTAGGGAAGTTACCAATCTATCAATAAGAAGCTGGAGAACCACAGGTGACAGTAGGGCTTGCCACAAACTCGGCGCAGATTCATACTGAGGGCTGCCTGATACAGCCTTTCGAAAACAGAACCCATGACACAGCACATTGTTTGCCTGACTTTTGATTTTGACGCCCAATCCGGCTTCATCTCCCGCGGTCTGACCACGCCGACGCCCATCTCGAGGGGTGAGTTCGGGGTGGTGGCTTCCAAGCGCATTCTTGATTTTCTGCGTCGCATGCAAATACCCAGCACATGGTTTGTGCCGGGCTTTACCATCGAGTCTTACCCCGAAGCCTGTGAGCGGATCGTGGCCGATGGGCATGAGATTGGCCACCACAGCTGGGCCCACATCGTGCCGGCCAGCCAGACGCGTGAAGAAGAAAGTGCTGATTTTGATCGGGCACAGGAATCCATCCGGCGACTCACCGGACAAGGGGCGGTGGGCTATCGCTCACCGGCCTGGGATCTGAGCCCCAACACCCTCGATTTGCTGCAAGCCCACGGCTTTTTGTATGACAGCAGCCTGATGGGGGACGATTACTCACCTTATTTCGCCCGCCAGGGCGACCGGGCCGAGTTGGGCAAGCCCTTCCATTTTGGTCAAGCCACTGGCATTCTGGAAATGCCCATCAGCTGGACCATGGATGACCACCCTCATTTTGAATACATGCGCTGGCAAAACACCGTCATGCCGGGGCTACAGTCCCCGCGCACGGTCATGCAAGGCTGGTTCGATGAATTCACCTATATGCAAAAAACCACACAGCAAGGCATACTGACCTATACCATGCACCCCTATGTGATCGGGCGCGGGTATCGTATGCTGTGGATGGAAGATTTGGTGGAGCGCTTGCAAAAGGCAGGGGCTGTGTTCATGACGATGGCCCAAGCCGCCCAGACGCATCTGAAGTCGCGCCAGGGCTGAACCCCGGGCATAGCGTCCGGGTCTTCAGACCTTGGAGATTGCGTCGCGCAATTGCATGACGGCCATCACCATGCCGCCATACAAAAAGACATTGGTGCCCAAGACCACGCCGATCAGAAACTTGTTGATCATGGCCATGGTGTCGGCCACGTTTTTCTCGGCCGATTCACGCATTTTGCTGGCGCCACGGACCAATTCGGCGGCGAAGTCGGCCTTGCCACGTCGCACTGTGGTGGCCAGACTTTGCAGCACAGGACCGCTGAGAATGGACTCGAAGGCGCGGATGTATTCACCCGGGTTGCGGCGCAAAATGTTCATGCACTGGTGGATGCGGTAGCGTTCCCAGCGGTTGCCGCGTTGCGCCACCAATTCGAGCGAGGTGAGCAGGTCTTTGCCGGCATTGAGCAAGACGGCAATGTTGTTGAGCATGATCACGCTGCGGTACTCGCGGTAGATTTCGATTTGGGGCTGCACCGGCAGCAACACAATGCGCATGAACATGCGGGTTGAGCCTGAGAGGTCTTCCAGCCAGAACCGCCAGCCGCCTGTGGCGTTGGGCAAAATCAAAATCCGGGTGACCATCAGGACGATGATCAAAGTGAGCAAAACCGGTAGCAAATAACTCGCGATCATGGTGGCCACGAAATTGGCCACCCCGGCCATGCCTGTGAGGGTGATTTTGGCGCTGGCGATGACGTTAGGGAACACGAATTTGGCCAAGACCAAGGCCAAAACAGAGCCGACGATGGTGACCAGAATGGGCTGCACCAAGGCTTTGCGCACCACACTGGTGATCTGCTTTTGGTCGCGCACGGCTTGCGCCAGGTTTTCGAGCACCGAGGCCGGGTTGCGCGCATCGGCCAGGATGCGCAAGGTGGTGGCGTCGGTTTTGGGCATGACCTGCGGCAACACCTCTGACAAGGTGGTGCGGCCCCGCCGATACTGCCGCCGTATGGCCTCCATCAAGGAGGCGCGGGCGGGATTGCGCATCCGCTTGGAGTTGGCAATTTTCAACTCGGCATTGGCGAAATCGAGCAAGAGTTCTTTTTCGCGCAAAGACTGAGCCAACTCGACATAAAACGCTTCGCGTTCGCTCCAAGCGCCTGCCAGCTCCAGGCGTTCCAAGGTGTCTTGCCAACTCACTTTTTGTCCTCGAGGTGTTCGAAGCGATCGGCATCTCGGACGAATCGGGACAGGACGCGCGGGTCTAGCAAACCCGTGAAAATTTTGTAGATGGCGTGTTCAGCCACGGTTTTTCCGTCCTGATTGCCCGATGTGAGGTCGCGATCTGAGTAGCGCAGGCGGTGATCGTGCCAGGCATCGCGGTCCATGCCCTTTTGGCTGTAGGCCAGGAAATAGTCATCTGGGATCATCATCTCGGAGACGATGGTCAGCCCCGATTGCCCCCGATGGTTGCAGAACTTGCAACCCTTGAGGTTGCGCACGTGCAATTGATCGAGAGGGATTTTGATGGGGTCATGCAGGGCCTTCACCATATTGACCAGGTGACGGTCATCGGGGTTTTCTTTGTCGACCTCGTACTTATTGAGCGGTATCTTGCAATTGATGCACAAAGTCGGCACGAGGGCCTGGTATTGAAGCAAGGCCAACATCGAGCTGGTGGTGAGTTCTTCGCGGGTCAGGCCCAAGTGCGGGTCGGTCAGGCGGTTGACCACGCCCGCCAAGCCGTCGGCGTGCAGGGTGCCCATGACCACGTGGCCGGATTTGGCCACGCTGGCGGCGGCGCGGGCACTGATGGTGTCACGGACTTCACCGATGGAGATGAGGTCGGGGTCCATCCGCAAAAGGCTCTCGATGGTGGAGGCATATTCGTCTTTGGTGTGCCCCCCCCCGGCCTGGGTGATGTCGCGCTGAACCGGGATTTGGTGCACCCCCGGGATGGCGTATTCGATGGGGTCGGCCACCTGGTACAAAGCCCCGCTGCCGACCAGGGGGTGAAAGGCCATGAAGCGACGCTCGACAGTGGTTTTGCCCGAACCGGTGACCCCGCAGAACAAAATGAGGCCGCTTTCGAGGCGGGCCGCCCGATCGAGCAAGGTGACCTGACTGGGGGCAAAGCCCATTTCGGCGTAATCCATGATGGGCGTGTCAACGCTGGTGCGCAGCAAGCGAATGGACGCCTTGGGGCCGAACAAGCCACGCTGGGTCGTGAAGCGCAATTGCAGGCCGGGAATGCCCAGCTTGGTGTCGATCATGCAGTTGACGCTTTTGCTGTCGGTGAATGTGCCATCGCTATTGGTTTTGTCGGCGGCCAGCGTTTCGTAGGCGGCTTTGATGGTGGTGAGCACCGTGTACGATTCGATGCCGGTGACGATGGGTTCAAGTTCGCCGTGTACCCGCATGAGCACGGCGCCCTGCCCTTCAGAGCGGCACTCGAGGTGCATGTCAATCGCGCCCTGGCGCATGGCGACCCGCACCCAGGCGGCAAACTGTTGTGCGGCATCGGTGAGGGCCTCGGTGGTGCGCGACGCGGCCCTGGCCTGATGGCGTTTGATGGCCACCATCACCTCGCTGGTGACGGGCTGCAGTTCGGGCTTGAAATGGGCGTCGGCCAGCAGGTTTCGGATGCGCACGACCAGACGGCGGTTGGCCTCGGGGGTGTACAAGACCAGGGCGTTTTGGGCTTGTGTTCGTACCCCGACGATGGGCAAGTCGAGAGGCACGCGCATGCTCTCGTTGACATTGTCGCCCCCGGTCAGAATGGCCACATACTCGGGCGTTGTCGACATAGGCTCGCGACTCCAATCGAGATCACCCACGGTTGCAGGCGGCGGCAAATCGAGTGTTTCGTTAGGGTCTGCGGCACCCAAATAGGCTTCCAAAGACTGGTTCGCGCCCTCGTCTGAGACATCAGAAGCGGTGTGTTCAGCCGCCGGCTTGAAGCGACTGAGCATGGATTTCAGGTCTGGCAGTGGCATCAGTAATACTCCTGATAGAGGCCAGGCCTTTGCGGCTCGGTCCAACCCTCTTTTTGCCCTTTGCGGGTCAGCAAAAAGGAAACCCCCTGCGCAGTGACCCGGACATCAAAACCCGCGAATTTGTCGCCTGTTTGAAGTGTGCGCTGGGTGCCCTGAGTTTCAATGAGGGCCTTGACCTGATCAGGCGTGCCAAACAGGTAGCGCACCGCCAGACTGAAGCGCGGGGTCACCTCGGGCAATTTAAGCTTGCCATCGTCGGAGATATCGGGGTCTTGCAACTTCAGGCGGCGGATGTATTCGGTGGTGGCCTTGCGCTTTTGAGCTTCGAGCAAATCACCGACCGAAGGGATGACCACAGGCACCTGAATCACGGTGGGCGCCACGGCGGAGGAGGTTTGGGCCCAGGCCTGGGTACCCAGGGTCAGAGCGATGAGGGCGAGTGGTTTAAAGGACATACACTTTTCCTTCGATGACGAGTTTTGGGTCGGCTTCAATGGTGAGATCGATCTGGTCGATGACGGCGTTGTCAGGTAAGGTTTGCAAGATTTCCGCAAACGAACTGGCTTTGGCCTTGATGGTGAAAGTGCGCTGGCTGGCAAAACGCCTCACATGGGTCAAGCCCGGCAATGTCACCTGTGTGGGGTTGGCAATTTCCATAACCAAAGATTGATCACTCTTGCCCACCCCATCGCGCACCAAGCCCAATAATTTGTCGGCCTGTTGTGATTCGATCAGCTCCATGGGGGCGTGCGACGGTTTGAAGGTGTTGGGCACCTCGGTGCGGGCGCTGCTACCGGCATAAGTAGAGACTTTGTACTTGGCCTCAAGGGTCTGAATGCTGCCTGCCATCAAGTTCCAGTCGTGGTTGCACTGATCGACCCTGCATATGACCCGAACCCTGGACCAACCGTCTTCCACAAGTGGGAGCATATTCAGGTCATTCCAAATTTTTTCGGCAAAAATTTTGTCGCCCGCTTTGGACTGGATGGTTCTGAGGGTGTCCCAGTAAGTGTCGGTGTGGTCGACGGGGGCCTCTACCACTTTAGGAGGTTTCAGGGCCTGGTATAGGGCGATGCCGCCACCGATGAGGGAAACAGTGGCCAATAGGCCCGCCGCCGTTAAGATTTTGGCGCGGCGACTGAGGTTTTTGATCTGGAACTTGGCGGCCCGGATGCGTGCTTCGCGAGGCAAATGGCGCACCAACATCCGCCAGTTGATGGGCCATAACTGGGCAAATGACGCAAGCGATCGAGGGCGTCGATGCCGGTCATGATCAGGTCTTGGGTGATCACCCCGTCGTCGAGGCGCACCCAGCACACTTCATCAGGGATTTGACTGGGTAACAAGACCAGCACATCCAACTCCCGGACATTGCGCTCAGACTTCTCGGCCAAATGACTGAAGAGGCCATAAACCAGCGCCGCCACCGAGTACAGGGCACCTGCAAATGGCCTCTCGCCTGTCTCCATGTTTTCAGGGGTGTAAAAGCCCTGGTTTTCGCCGATTTGAATCCAGTGTGTCGCCGAATGCTTTTTCGCATAAGCCCGGGCAGATTCGGTCAGAAAGCTGGGCCAATCGAGGTCACCAATGACCTCGATGGGGCCCAGTCTTTGGACACTGCGACTCATATTTGAACCACTCGAATCAGGATGACCAGATGTTCCACCGACACTTTGCCGGCGTCGGCGCCGCCCAAGGCGATGGGGGCATCAGGCGCCAGCCGTGAATTGGAGGAGGTGAGCACGCGGCGCGACAAACCCGTGAGCAGGAGGTTTTCACCCGGCACCAGTTTGACCACCGAGTTGGTGACGATGCTGGAGACCTCCGGGATTTGAACCTGCACGGCACTGGAACTGCTGTCGGTGTTGATGCTCTTGATGCCCTGCAAGGTTTTGAGCGTGATGGCGTAATTCAGGCGCACGCTGCCATCGGGCATGAGGGTGGGTTGGGCCGCAAAAGTATCGCCCGTGATCAAGGTGGCGATGCGGGTCGTGCGGGTGACGACCGGCGGGGTGGTGGCACTGACGTTGCTGCTGACCTCGGAGATGTATCCCGAGGTGATGGCGCGCATCTTGGTGTCCCAAACCGCGTTTTGAGTAATGAGGGACAAAGGCAAGTGCTCGACCGCGTAGCCGGTTTCACGCAAAGACTGCAACACCAGGCTTTGCGGCGACAAGGGATTGCCGTTGTTGTCATAGATGGGTCGATTGAACTTCAGGACGCCTGCTGAGCCATAACTGCCAGACTGATTGCCCAACCCTGCCACACCGGTGTAACCGATGTTGCTCTTGCCATGGATGGCGATGAGGCTGGCGGGGTTGAAGCCGAAATTCTCGGCGTCGGTGGTGCTGACGGTGTAGAGGTCGATGGTGACATTGAAGCGCTTGCTCGCCAGCTGGTTTTCGCCTTCGATGAATTTTCTGATTTGCACATGCTGGGCGCCTGTGGTGGTGACCGTGACGGTGCCCACCGCATGGTTGACCGACATATGGCTGCCCTCGGTTTTGGACAATGCATCGATGGCTTTGATGGTGGCCTCAAACTGATCGGCCTCAGCGGTGTTGGTGGTGGTCAGGGTTCCGGCTGCGCCGCTGTTGCCAGAGCCGCCGCCGCCGGTATCGAGGTTGCTGGTGCCAGAGGTGCTTGAACGTATGGTTTGTTTGCCGGATGCTGCCATCAGCTGATAGGTGACTGTTTTAAGGCGTGACACCAATACCGTGCCGCCGTCGTAAGACCAGGTCAGACCCAATTGGCCACAGGCCCAATCGAGGTAGCTGGCGATAGAACCCGACCAAACCATGAGCAAACCATTGGAATTTTCGGTGGTGATCGGTGCCCCTTTGGATGCGCCAGCTGCTTGCTTGGTGCTGCGGGCATCGCCTGTGGGCACTTCAACTGGCATTTGCAGGGGGGAATTCCCAGCCGACTTGGCACGTGCACGCGCCCATTCGGCGACCTGCGCCGATTCGGCCTTGTCTTTGCTGCCCAGGTTTTTATCGTCCAGCTCGCTGGCCTGTACGGCTTTAACCTCGACCTTTTTTTCCTTGGTCGGACTTTCATACCTGAAAGGCAGACCCGTGAGTTGAGAGAGGCGCACAAAGACCAATTCGGGCAACACCGGTTCAGCCCCGTAATCCATGAATTGATGCTGGGTCAGGCTGGAAGGCAGGTTTTGATTGGGCAGGGCAGTAACGCTGCTGCCAAACCAGGGCTTGCTGGCGCGACGCAAAACGGGCTTGGTTTTTTGAGCTTCGGCGGCGGCCTCGATGTCTTCCGGCTTGGCCGTGATGTCGGCAGATTTGCTCAGGCCTTTGGGGGTGAGCTCGGTGGGGACCGTGTGGTCGATGTCTTGCTGCACCTGTTGCACCACGGCACCACAACCAGTCAATGCCAGTAACAGGCCCGTGGCCGCAAAGAGGGTGTTGAAGTTCATTCGCATGGCGTTCCACTTTCAGTGATGCGGATTACAGGGGGGTTATTGGTGTAGATGCAGGCCTGCAAGGTGATGCCGGACAA